>NZ_RWIL01000151.1:0-3234 GCF_009764635.1 Pseudomonas sp. PB103
CTGCGCGTCGACAAAAAACGCAAAGTGTTGCTCAGCACTTACTGGGAAATGAACAGGCCGAAGCAATGCATCACCCGATTCACCCAACGCAAAACCTGAATGACTCAAGGATGAACACTGTTGAAACTTTTTTTTTGCGGTACCGAGTTGCGGCATGGCAACAAGCAGGCTAACTCAGTGGCTTTCCACCGCATTGTTGAGCACCGGCCTGTGCGCAAGCGCCTTCGCCTCTACCGAACAGCAATGCCCGGCTAACAACTTCGCTGACTTCGTCAAAGTTTTTTCATCGAACTCGACGGTACAGAAAGCATTTATCGCATCGTTGGTGAAAACAACTCACGTCGTGGCTGAGAACAACATACCCAAGGTTGCCGTGCGCAGAATCAACGGGGACGGATTTATTTTCTAATCCGTCCCGCGGACACCTCTTCCTTTTTCCCGTCCTGCCTCACCGCAAGCAATTCTTCCAGGTGTCCAGCGCACGCTCTACCATAAGCTGCGCACTATCGGCGATTCGGCTGAGGGCCAACGCCACGGAGCGGTTCGGACCTTCGACGTCGTCGGCTAATTTGGCAGCTATCGCGCAGATGGATAGCATGTCTTTGGGGTGAAAATGGGGAAAGCCCACATTTTAGTAATGATCCGAAATACGCGGTCTCTTCCCATTTTTTCCACCCCCTATATGAGCGACGGATTGTAGATATTTACGGGCCGGGTCACCCTGAGATGACGGATCCTGGGCCAAGGTTTATTAAATTAAAGGCTGCGCTGAATGTTTAATATATTTTTTGTACTTGTGGTTTCTTGTTTTTTGTCCATGCAGACGGCTCATGCAGATGCAGTGGCTATGGAAGTAAAAGGGGTGAAAGGTACTTCTTTGAGTGCTAGAAGCTTCGATAAAAAATACGGCGGCTGGAGTAATATAGAATATAGCGCTATGTCAGTGTCGTTTAAAGTATATGCCGTTCCTATTGGAATGGAGCCATCGGAGGACGGGATAGTAGCAAACCCTGATACGGATTCTCTTTCTCCATATAAAAAATACTTGATAATTCAACGAACTGACGCTGGGGAGGTGGTGGATGACAAGGGTAATAGTTTTATTTCTTCGCAGGCATATTGTGACGTGATTTCAATGGAAACCGGCTGCATTAAAAATATAGGATCAGTGCAGCAGTGTGAAGGGACGTGGCAAAATGGAAAGTGGAAAACTTCCAGGGGGGAGTTATTTGATTTTTCTCAAGAAGGTAAGCCTCCAAAGCTTCTAATTACTGATGCCTTGCGGGATGCTGAAAATCAATCGCGCGCCAGATTTCTGAGGGATTATATTTTCATGGGTATTCCCTCTTATATGGCATGTTATCCCCCTGAGAAAAATATATCTGAATATAACGATATGGGGTTTTATTTTGCTCAGGCAGGTGAACATCTTTTAGCGATGCAGATTTATGACCGTTTATTAGTTGTCGCGCCGGACAGGGTGCCGTTAAAGCTCAACGTTGCTGACTCTCTATGGGCGCTTGGAAAGAAAAATGAGGCTAAACAATACTATGCTGAATACATTAGTGCGCTGAGGAAGAAAAATATGGAAAGTAAAACTCCTGGTAGGGTTAAGGAAAGATTGAATTAATTTAGGAGTCAGGGTCGAGAAGTTAAATTAGTAAAGGGCGCGAAAGGTGACAGATTTATTTGTTCTGCTCGACTAATCAAAAGTACCAAATGGGACGGATTATTTAAATTTTTCGCCTCGTTGCCATTAACTCTTCCATATAGTCAAACGCACGGCCCTCCAAGAGTTGCACACGATCGGCGATTCGGCAAAGGGTACGCATAAGTGAAAAGGGGATATGTTTATTTTATATTTGAATACCTCTGTCCCCTTTTTACTCTGAAAGGCAAGAACTGTTTCAAAAACATAAATGAGGCTATGAAGTGAAATATATATCGCTGCTTATACTCGGCTCTCTGTTCGCTGCCACGTCTTGCTATGCTGATTTTCAACATGTCACGATAAGGCAGCAGAGTGAGAGCAGCATTGGGGTTCCATGTGTAGGGAATGATTCAATTATTCAGCTTCGGAATGGGAAAGTTGGCATAAGGACCTCTTCCGGTAAGCGCTACAGTTTAAATCTCGATGAGCAGGATGAAGACCTTTCAGCCTTTGTTGGCTCGGTTACTGACTCTGATGTGTGTGTGATTGCGCTTAAATATTCAGAAAATGATGTGAATGAGAGTTTTTCTATGTTCGTCTTTGATGAGGCTTCTGGTAGGTTTAAGCCATCTTCCATAAAAATGGTAACTAATCCAGAGTTTTTAAATGATAAAATCATAAGCGAGTATATGGATGGGCCGAAAAGTAGGAAAGATACGGCCTGCTATTCGATTAATGCAAAAGATTTCTTTTTCTGTGAGCAAAGAGAGCAATTTTCAGAAAAATTAGAGCGAGTAGAAACGTGCAATGAGAAATCTTGTGCTCCTCCGGTTCTTGTAAGGCCTGGTGAAGCTGTTCCAGTCAGGGCTACAGTGGCAATCGAAAAGACTCATTTCTATGAAAAAAAATCTAGTGAGAGTTTTGATCAGAAACAATCTTATTTGATTAAGGGAGATAAAGTAGTTCTAAATGATTACCATCGTGGGGATGAGGGACTGTTCTACCAAGTGACTTTTTTTGGAAAAAAGACGGTTACAGCTTGGTTATTAGCGAGCGCCATTTTGATTGATGAATAGAGTTGTAAGTCTCAGCTATATCCAAGTGGTCGAATAAGGGACGGATTTTATCCGTCCCTTGGACGTATCTTAAGTTTTCACTGTCTGTCTCGCTCTCGCCGCTATCAAATCTTCCAGATGGTCCAAAGCGCACTCGACCATGAGCTGTGCACCATCGGCGATTCTGCTCAGGGCGAGTGCCACTGAGCGGTTCGAGCCCTCTACGTCGTCCGCTAATTTGGCGGCGATGGCGCTGATGGACAGCATGTCTTCGGAGGCGTTGGCCAGGAGGGCTTCCGGGTCAATGCCTGTTGAGATAGTGAAGAGTCCGCTTTTGCGGCGTTTGAACAGTTTGTCGACGGTAGGCGGAAAGTAGTGGGCGAAGGCGCGGTCGGCGGCTTTGTAGTGGTCTAATTTCCCCGGACACCCCGATAGGTGGAAAATACATCTATCGAGGAGTTATTCATGACCAAAAAACGCAGGGCATTCGACGACAGCTTCAAGCTGCAAGTCGTGAAGATGATCAAG
>NZ_RWIL01000152.1:0-37583 GCF_009764635.1 Pseudomonas sp. PB103
CTGCGCGTCGACAAAAAACGCAAAGTGTTGCTCAGCACTTACTGGGAAATGAACAGGCCGAAGCAATGCATCACCCGATTCACCCAACGCAAAACCTGAATGACTCAAGGATGAACACTGTTGAAACGTTTTTTTGCGGTACCGAGTTGCGGCATGGCAACACGCAGGCTAACCCGGTGGCTTTCCACCGCATTGTTGAGCAGCCTGTGCACGAGCGTCTTCGCCTCCACTGAACAGCAATGCCCGGCTAACAACTTCGCTGACTTCGTCAAAGTCTTTTCATCGGACTCGACGGTACAGAAAGCATTTACCGCATCGTCGGTGAAGACAACGCACGTCGTGGCTGAGAACAACATACCCAAGGTTGTCGTGCGCAGCGTCAAGCATTTGCCCACCGATGAATTCAGTATGCTGAGTGCGGAGAATGCTGCAGCGTCGAATCTGGCTATCGAGATTACGTTTCTGAACAGGGTGGTGGTGCGTGATCAGCAGGGTGCTTTCTTGAAGATTTTCGTCTTCAAGCACAGCGACTGCTGGGTGCTGAACAGTGTCGAAGACTGGACGCTCGAAGCGGTGATGGATGACGTGGCTCGGACTGACCAACCCACACCCGGTGAGCGCGAGTTGAAAAAAGGCGTGATGTTCGATCGGCTGGTCAACAAGGCGTCTGGCGAATCCGGTGTCTCTTTGTACGCGGCAGCGCTGGATAGCTATGTGGACGGCGCCCGCAAAGGTTCGGCCCAAGCGGCGATAGCAGCTGCGGGGATAAGTCTTTCCGGGCAGGCACCGCGATTGCCGAATGAACAGATTCTGAAGCTCATGAATCAGGGATTTCAGAGCAATCCCGACGATGGCGTGTTCCTCTCCTTGTTTTACTGCGATGAGGGTGAGTACGGCGATGACAAGGCCTGCATCGATCCGCAAAAGTCGATGGCGACATTGGAAAGCGCCGCGCTACGAGGCTCTACCCAAGCACTCCTGCGATTGGGTGAAGTCTACGAAACCGGCACTGTCGTCGCTGCTGATCTACCCCGCGCAATGGCCTGTTACCGCGAGGCCAGCAAGACCGAACTTAAGTGGAGCCCTGCTGCGGTCGAGCGTTTGCTGGTCCGAGGCGTCGTTATGGACAGCTCAATTGAATGTATTGGCGCAGGTGGCACTCAGTGAATGTCGCCCGTTTGATGTTCTTTGCATTTATGGCGATGTCAGTCTCGTCAGTCAGCTTTGCCCAAGATGCGGATTGCGAGGCCGTGGCCGGGCAACGTGCCGAGTGCGCAGAAGAAGCGATGAAGGCCGCGGCTCGCGTGCTTAATGACCGTTACGAAGCACTGATTGATAGAGCAGGGTCTCGGTATATTTTTCAATACCAGTCTCGGCATGAAGAGCATAAGGCGTTTCTGGATCGACTGAAAAACTCCCAGCGGGCGTGGATAAAGCTGAGGGATTCGAACTGCAGGCTTGAGGGGTTTGAGAATGAATGGGACAAGCCATCCTATTCTGCAGATCTGAATAGGTGCACCGCGAAGATGAGTCTGGAGAGAGCTTTATATTTGGACGGCATCCTTCCGGCACATTGATGTTGTGCTGATTAATGTTTTTGCTTGGTTGGGTGGTGATATGGAAATGCGTAGAAGGGCCATTCGATTGAGCGTGCCCCAAGCTTGTTTCACCTGGGTGTTCTCGTTTTGCGCGGGATTTCTATCACCGACAGTGTCTGCTCAAGAGTCCACCTGCGCGTTTCACGACATCCAGTCAACGCTCGAAGTGGTCAGTTGCCTCAACGAGGGCGCCGTGGAAGTCCTGAAGCTGGCGCCACGCAATCATCCAGTTTATGAGAGTGATATAGATCGGCTCCCAACATTTATCGTACGGGGTGATGACCTCAACGAGGTCAAGAAAACGGTGGGGATGAGTATTTTGTCGTCGCCCTACAACTTGCTCGTCAAGTTGCCGGATGCTGAGGGAATCATGTACTTCGATCAGTTGCCCGAATCAGCCACTAAAAAACTGGCAATGCCAGGCTGGGTACTGATCGATGCGCGGGATGTCGTGTATGAACGACAGGGTGGCGGGGAAGGTTTTGAACTTGTATGCAGTACCCATGGAAAAGCGATCGGCTCTGAATATGTAGTCGTTACGCAATGTAATGACTTTTACGAAGAGGATATTGCCAGGTTGAAGGATTTACTCGGCATGATCGACGCTCGCACCTTGCGATAGCGGTCACTGAACGCCACCAATCGTTTATCTTCGAGCGACTGCCCCCCACCATTTTCCTTTAAACTCCCCACCCTCAAAGGAATACCCCCAGGACACGGAATGCCAGTCCCCTCTTTCTCCCTTCGCCGCGCGTTGGTGCTGTGGTTATACGCCGCCGCGCTGGTGCACTTGCTCGCCGGTCTGACCCTGACCTGGGCCGGCCACTCCGGGCTGCTCGACGGTTATCTGCACACACTCGAACAAATTTTCTGGGGCGCCGACGCGGTACCGGCCGCTGCCCGTGAGCAGCAGGTCTGGTGGCTCGCGCTGTTCGGCGCGACGTTGCAAAGCTATTCGCTGTTCATGCTTGGGCTGGTGTATTTGGGCAATCGCCTGAAAGCGCCGATGGCCTGGGCCTGGTTGTTCGCCGGCATTGTGCTGTGGGCGCCGCAGGACGTTTTTGTTTCGCTGCAAAAGCAGGTCTGGTCGCACCTCTGGTTCGACGCCTTTGCGCTGCTTGTGCTGTTGCCGCCGCTGGCCTGGCTGTATTGCCACGACCGGCGAAATTCCCTTTCTGATAACGCCATGAGTGAGTCGAACCATGCCTGATTTTTCGCTGCTGGATTGGGCGCTGACGTTGCTGATTGCGCAAGCGTGCCTCGGCGCGCTGGACACCCTTTATCACCACGAGCTGACCGTGGCGCTGCCGTATCGGCACAGTGCGCGGCTGGAGTTGTCGATCCACGCGATGCGTTCGTGTTTCTACGGGATTCTGTTTCTCGGCATGGCGCACCTGCAGTTCGGTGGCGCCTGGGCGATTGTGATTGCGCTGTTGTTCGCACTGGAAATCGGCCTGACGCTGTGGGACTTCGTGGTTGAGGATCGCAGCCGCAAACTGCCGGCGGTCGAACGCATCATGCACACCGTGTTGGCGGTGAATGGCGGGGCGTTTTTTGCGTTGTACGGGGTGCAACTGGCGCAGTGGGCGAGTTTGCCGACCGGCCTGAGTGCTATCGATCTCGGCTGGAAGGGTTGGGTGCTGACGCTGTTTGCCGTGGGCGTAACCGCGTCGGGGATTCGTGACGGTCTGGCGGCATTGCGCATGCACCGTGAAGGCAAGCCGTCCAACCCGTTTGCCGGCGGCGCCTACAAGCGTGTGCTGGTCACGGGCGGCACCGGGTTTATCGGTGAAACGCTGGTCAATCAATTGCTCGACGCCGGCCACACGGTCAGCGTGCTGGCGCGCGATCCGCTGAAGGCGGCGTACCTGTTCGACGGCCGCGCGCGCTGCGTGCGGTCGCTGAGCAAACTGGGCTACGACGAGACCTTCGACGTGGTGATCAATCTGGCGGGCGCACCAGTGGCGGGGCCGCGCTGGAGTCCCAAGCGTCAGGCGCAACTGATCGCCAGCCGCGTCAACACCACCGACAGCCTGATGACCTGGCTGAAGAATGCGCGGCACAAACCGGCGCTGTGGGTGCAGGCCTCGGCGATCGGTTTTTACGGCGTGCGCGATGCCAGCGAAAGCCTTGATGAACAGGCGAGCAAGGGCGACGGTTTCATGGCCGAACTCTGCGCGCGCTGGGAAGCCGCCGCGCAACCGGCCACTGAATTTGGCGTGCGTCAGGTGGTGCTGCGCCTCGGTGTGGTGTTCGGTCCGGGCGGCGCGTTGTTGCCGTTGCTGATTCCGTTTCGCCTCGGGTTCGGCGGGCGCATGGGCGATGGTCAGCAGATCATGAGCTGGGTGCACCGCGACGATGTGATTCAGGTGATCGCCCGATCCTTCCACGATGAAACTCTGCACGGCACGTACAACCTGGTGGCGCCGGAGACGGTCAGTCAGGCGGCGTTTGCCGAAAACGTCGGCAAGGTCCTCAAGCGCCCGGTGTGGTTCCACGTTCCCGCGGCGCCCGTGCGCGCGCTGGCGGGGGAGATGGCGCAGTTGTTCTTCGACGGGCAGCGTGTGGTGCCTCAGCGTCTGAGCGAGGCGGGCTATACGTTCCGCTACCCGACCCTCGACGCGGCGCTGCGCGATCTGGCCTGAGGATCGTTGATGAGCAAGCCTTTGATGTACCTGCTGGCCGGCAACGGCAGCGCCGCCGACTGGTGGGATGACGCGCTGCCGCACTTTCAGCGCTACGACGTGGTGCCGCTGGAATTGCCCGGTTTCGGCGCTAACCCGCAGCCACCCTGCGAGGATCTGGCGGATTACGCGCAGACCTTGCTGGCGATGACGCAGCAGGGCAGCGCGATCATGGCGGTCGGGGTCAACGCTTTGCTGGTGCTGCATGCGCTGCAACGCCGACCGGGGCACTTTTCGCGCAGTGTGCTGCTGGCGCCGGTGGGGGCATTTCTCTGGCAACGGCGGCTGCCGGCATTGATGTCGCCGCTGCCGATTCGCAAGACCATTCACTGGTTGCTGTCGAACAAACCGAGTCTGTTCGCGCGCAAGTTTTCCAATCAGACCTGGACGCCCGCGCAGTACCAACGCATGGGCGCCGGTTATGCGCGTTGCCGGGCGTTTGTGCCGCATTGGGACTTGATCCGCGCCGATACGGCTTTGCCGCTGCTGGAGTGGATTACCGATCCGGTCGAGTTGGTTTGGGGCGATCAGGACGCCGTGCTCGGCATCGAGCAAGCGGCGGCATGGTCGGCGATTCTCGCCCGCGCTGATCTGACCATCAGTCTCAAACCCGGTTGGGGCCATTACCCGTGGATCGACGCGCCGGCTGAATTTGCCGCGTGGCTGGAGTCCGGCGAGCGTGGTTTTGTCGCACACACCAAGGGCGGCCGTTTGCGTCTGGCGGAGTTGGCCCGGCAACCGGTGCCGGCAGCGCTGAACCTCAACGATTGCGATGATCCGCGCCTGTCAGCCTTTCTCGCCGCGCAACCTGACGTGACCTGGGCCGTGCGCTCCTCCAGCTATGGCGAGGATCAGGCTGATTCGGCAAACGCCGGTTTGAGCACCACTTACCTGCGCGAGCCGCGCGCCAATGTGCCGACGCGCATCGCCGAACTGACCGCCGAAGGCGTCGAGGAAGTGGTGGTGCAGCGCTTTATCACGCCGCAGGTTTCCGGCATCGCGTTTGTCCGGCATCTGTCGGTTGAACTGGAGTGGGTGGAAGGTCATCTGGAGTCGTTGGCCGATGGTCACGTCAGCCCTTCGCGTGCCACTCTGTCGCGGGTCGGCGAGGCTTGGCGCAGCGGTGCATTTACCGCCACGCACGGTTTGACCGAAGCGCTGCTGTGGCAGTTTCTGCAAGACGTGCTGCGTGTTTTCCACTACGTGCCCGGCGACGTCGAATGGGCCTGGGACGGTGCGCAACTGTGGCTGCTGCAATACCGGCCGATCAGCGACTACGGCTGGCGCCGCCACCTGACTGCCGCCAACATCGCCGAGATTCTGCCGCCGCAACCGAGCGTGCTGGTGGAGTACGCCCAGCGCCGCGCGGCAGCGAGTATCCCGGCGATCATGGCGCGCTGGGATGCGCGAGTGTTGCAGGACAACGAGCCGTTCACCGCAGTGTTCGGTGGCGCCTCCTACATCAACAATGACCTGTTTCTCGCCCGGCTCGCCGACTGGGGCATCAGCGCCAGCAACTACGCCGGTGAAGTCGGCGGCGCGACCCCGCACTTGCCGTGGCAACCGCTAAAGCTGCTGCGTTCGCTGCCGCTGTTCCTGCGCATGCAACGCATCGCTCGCGGCCATTTGCTCAGTCTCGAACACGGCTTGCAGCGCTTTGATCAAGAGCTGGCCGAACTCGTCGTTCAAAACGCTGACGGCCAGCAACTGGCGGACTGGTTCGCCCGGTTTTACGTGTTCGTCGTGCAAGGCAATCTGTGCATCGCCACGGCGCTGGCCAGCAGCGGCGGCGATTGGCTGGGGCGCCCGCCGACCGCTTACGACAACCTTGAAAACAGCCCGCATCGACTGCCCTGGGAAACCGATCCGGCGACCTTGCGACCGGCGTCGAGCGAGCTGCCGTTGCAGGCCTTTCCACAGTGGCCGAGCCTGATCCGCATCGCGCATTCGACCGGCCTGCCGGGCCTGCGCGGCTACTACCTGCAAGTGCGCGAGTGGTACCGCGACAACCTGATGCGCATCTTCTTCCGCCTGCACCACGCCATGCCGCTGGCCGACCGCGAACAGTGGTTTGCGCCGCACCCGGACGTGCGCACGCGCGATGGCAGTTTCTGGCAGGACGGCCGTGAAGGCGCTGAGCAGGCCACCGGGTTCATGATTTATCCGGGGCGGGTGCAGGGCATTCTGGGCGAGGACATTTTGCTCGAAGACACCCTCGATCCGGGGCGGCACGCGCATTACCAGACGGCGCGGGCGGTGATTGCGCGGATGGGTGGGCGGCTGTCGCATGGCTCGACGTTGTTGCGGGAATTGCGCAAGCCGTCGGCGGTGATGCCGCAGGTTGATCCGGCGTGGGTCGGGTGTGAGGTGTTGTATCGGGATGGTGAGCTGCAATTGATCAATGCGAAGGATGCGCAGTGAAGCCTCGATATTTCCATGGATTACTGGCGTGTTTGTTCATGCTTGCTCAAATCGGCCATGCCGCTGAGACCGTGATGGTCGGCAATACGACAGGCCAGTCGCGGGTCGCTCAGGGGCCGGCGGACGTTGGCGTCGATATGGGGGCGTGCCGGTTTTCCATGCCGCTCCTGCAAGACCAATGGCTGCAATTCAACGCCCCCGATCTGATCTTCATCGCCTCCCGACAACGGCCCGATCCCTCCAGCGCACCGCGCTTGTGGCAAGCGCCGACATCCAGCGGTTACGAATGGAATTTTGCAACGTCGGCCAATCTGACTCAGCCATGGTTCGGGATGATGTGTGAAAACCTCGGCAGTTTTTCTTCCCTGACGACGCAGCTGCCAGCGGATGACACGATCGAACTGCAACTGCTGCGCGAGGCCAATGACCGCAAGTGCCCGGCGACCTTGACCGAAAACGGCTGGCGGCCAACAGCGCTGGCGGGTGATCCGCAGACCTATGCCTTTGAGTCACTGCAGGGAGCGAAGTCGTCGGGGTTCATCATCGGCTACCACCCGCCGCATCAACCTCAATTCAGCCGTATCGCCTTCTGCCTGATGCAAGGTGAGCAGGTGCTGATCGGCGCCGCCGAATCAGGTTCGGCCACCCCGTTGGCGATCAGCGCCAAAGGCTTCGAACAGATCAAGACAGCGGTGCGCAGCATTGCCTTCGAATGAACATCCCGACGATACGTCGCACAGATGGAGTTACAGCGTGAAAGGATTTTTGGTTCTACTCGGCAGCTTGATATGGGTGGCCTCATCCATGGCTTGCGCCGCCGACCCGGATTTCAAGGATTACACCGTCAGCCCGGTCTTCACAGGGACTCACCCTGCGCTGGTGCCGCAGGAAAACAGCAACCCGGTGATGGACAGTGCGCGCGCGAAGGCCTTGAAAGGCAAGGTCAACTTCGCCGGCCACTACATCATCAACCCACTGGGTTGTGGCGGCGGAGCCATCTGCGCCGAAGTGCTCGATGCACAAACCGGAGAAGTTGTCGGCGGGCTACCGAATGCCTACGACGGCAGCACGTTCGCCATGCTCAACCAACCCGACAGCCGCTTGATCCTCATCACCGGGATTGCCCTCGATGGTGAAGTAGACGCTCAGGGCAATTCGCTGGAAAGCGTCAACCGCGACCGTTACTACGAGTTTGTGAACAACGAATTCCGCCTGCTGACGATGACCGACGCGGAATCGCCGCCGCTTGAATAAGGATGATGGGATGGACCGGTTTTTCATTCGGAGCATGCTGAGCGCGCTGCTGCTTTTGCCTTTTGCCCTGCCGGCGAGTGCCAGTGAAGGCAGTTGCTACGGCTACCTTACCGAAATGGTCAGGAGCAGCGACTTCCAGTTTCAGTATGTCGGCAAGGACAAGGTCAATCTGCTGATCGACGAAGACGACGGCGAAGTGGTGCGCGCCCAATTGTTTTTCGACACGGACGGCACCGGCACCATCGGCTGGATCAAATACACCCCGGCGACACGCGTATTGCTCAATACCTCGGCCGAATTGGACGAGCCGGTGGCGTTGTCCTTTGACGCCAGGTTCGCCGATGGCTACGCAAAATGCCTTACGGAAAAACAGCCCGGTTAACGGCGAAAGGGAATTCGCGATGAATCAGTATTTTTTCGCCGGCAGCCTGGCATGGCTGCTCTCGTCGCCGGCGTTCGCTGCGCCGGCGGATGCTTACACTCAGCGCGATGTGATGCAGTGTGGCGGGGTTAAAGTGGTCTTGGTGTCGTCGTGTCGATCAGTGACGGTGGATGACGCAGAAACCCACCTCATCGCGGTCTGTTCCGATCAAACCATCAACATCGGCGGCAAAGTGCTGCGGCGTGACATCGGCAAGGTTCTACAGCGTACGTCCGACGGTGCGAAAACGAAGATGCTGAACAACGTGGTGGTGGCGATGGATTGCGTGACAGGCAGCAAGGGCAGCCTTGTTTCGATCGGTGGCTACGGCGGTTGCGGTGCCTGCCCGGAGTGGCACGGGTATTACTCGACCGCCGGACGCCTGGAGCAATACAGCTTCGACAATACCCGGCGTTCGTTTGGCTCGAAAGGGTCATGGGAGGAGCTGATCGAGGCGTATGGCGTTACCCAAAGGCAGCTGCAATCGCCAAGCCCGGCGGAGAAAAGGATTGAATATGGCCAGCCTTAAGTGGGTGTTGATCGGCAGTCTGTTTGCAACCGCCGCCTGCGCTTTTGCCGAAGACGAAGATCCGCCAATTGTTGGTATCGGCGAGCACACGGTTACGTTTCGGGCGACGAAATGGACCATGCCCGGCGTTGAGTCGGCGACTGCATGGTTCACCGCCAATGGCAAAACCTTCCCGCTTTTCGGCACCGACATTGGCGCTGATGGACACTCTTATATGCTCAGTCCTGACAAGAAAACCTTGTTACTCGACCCAGTGATCTTCGGCATGTTGTCACTCGAAAACGGTGAAGAAAAACTGGAGTCGCAACAGCATTGCACTGCGATCTCCATGGAGACCGGTTGCGTGCTGGCTGATCGTTGGGCCACTTTTTGTGTCGGCGAGTGGAAGGGCAATCAGTGGGTTTCCGCAGACGGTGATGTGCTCACTCCTACCCTGGAAACGGTGTCCCCAAAGGACTTGCTGAAACAGGTCTCCAGTATCGAGCCAGCGCAGTCCCGTGCGCAGTCCATCGAAGGCAGCCTGGACTTTTTGAGTGCCGAATCCTACATGGCCTGCCATCCCCCGGCGCAAAACGTTCAGGCCTACAACGACCTGGGTTTTTACCTCGCCGAGGGCGGCAGAGATGAGCTGGCACTGAAGTTCTATCGCGGTGTTGAAGCGATCGGCAAGCGCACGGTGCTGATGCTGAACATGGCCGATTCACTGTGGCGACTGAACAAGCAAGACGAAGCGCAGCGCTATTACCGCGAATACGGCGAAGCAATGGCTGCCGCCGGCAAGGCACAGAAGATTCCGCAACGCGTCGCTGAACGAACTGCACATCAGGGAATGAAAAATTGAACAGGATTGTCCGCTTTATTGCGTTGCCCCTCGGGATGCTGTGCGGGTCAATTGCGCACGCTGAGGACGATTGCAAAGTCATTAGTGTGAGCTGGCAAGTTGACGTTTGCGTGAAAGCCGACCGCGAGAAAGCCGATGCAAAGCTCAACGCCAGCTACAAAAAGCTGATGGCAAGGTTTGAGTCTCAGCAAAAACGCGATCCCGAACAGGGCAAGGCATTCATGGCCATCGCCAGAGAGTCACAGCGAGCATGGATCAAGTTGCGCGATACCACATGCCCGCTCGAAGCCACGGATATCGACCCTGATGCGGTAATGCATTCCACATCAATCAATAGCTGCGTCGCCAGAATGAGCCTGGAACGTGCGGTGTATCTGGACGGGATTGTGGCGGACAGTCCGGGTGATGTAGTTGATATGAACAAGGTCTCCAGATCCGGCGCGAAGCGTTACCAAGACGTAGTCGCGCGCTATCTCTACTCGTTCGACAACCCATGCCTGACGGTTCAGATTCTCGCGCCTGACGGTGGATGGCGAGTGTTGTCATCTGCGCAGTTCTGCAGTTTTGATGGCAAGTCATTCCGGTCCGGTTATACCGATGCCAGATTTGAGGAACCTGTATTTGCAGATGACGGCCTGCACCTGACGTTAAGCACTACAGAGCTTTACGCGCCCGGTGAGAAGCGTCGCGCCTGTGTGATTCCGATCAAGAACGAGCAAATCAAAGTGCTGAAATGCGGCGAACCTGAGTCGACATGAAGATTAACCACGCAAGGAAAACAAAATTGGGCAGGCTTCCAGGTTTTGTTTGTGCACTTGGATTTATGGCTGGCGTGTCGACTCAACTGGCATTGGCGAGCGATCCGCAGAACATCGGTGAGTTGCATCCGCCGGTGGTGGCGTCGTTGGGCGATCAAAAGATCGCGGTGTTCTTTCTGAAGAACAACCTGACGCAGCAGGCGACGGAGACTCACGTTCCTGCCGCCGAGATCTTCTATTCAGCGGTGAATGCAACCAAACCGACGCTGAATTATGTGTGGAAGGTGGAAGGCGATCAGATTGCGTCGGTGTTTTTTCATGAGCGCAAATCCCCGGGGCGGGCAGGGAAGTCCATGTACGTGCTGACGAAAACGCAGGTGTCGAATCGAAGTTTCGAGGGCGCGTCCTACTCGGTTCTGGAGCTGCCACTCATCAAGGACGGCAATCAGTTGTCTTTGAATTATTTCCGTGGAGATCCACCGGAGCCTGAGTTTCAGAACTGTCGCGACGGGCTTGATCTGGAGGAAAGTCAGAAAGTGGTGTGCGCTTACAAAGACGCGGCAAGTGTGAAAAAGCGCTTGTCTGTACTTGACGGGCAGACTGTTGAAGAACCACAACCGAAGCCAGTCACGGTCAGCGCGAACGCAACTGCCATGGCGTGTCCTTCGCCCGACTTCTCGACCTTCCTTGCAGCCTTTTCCGAACACGCGGATGTGCAAAAAGCCTTTGTCCAACAGCCGCTGCAGATGGTCACGACGGTAGCGGGCGATCCCGAGCCGGAGCCGCAAAAGAGCAGCCTCAGCGGTGATCAGCTGAAGTTTCCAATCATGCCCGATCGCATCAAACGCGACGCCCAAGGGCTGACACTGACCGTCAAAGAGCAGCAGGGCAACCGGGCCACGGCGATTCTGCAGAAACCGGATACCGACTATGTCTTCGAGTATCGGTTTGAGCGTGGGCAGTGTTGGCAGTTGAAAGAAGTGATGGATTACTCGCTTTAAAACGCAGGACACAGGGTTCAAAGGCGAAATGCCTTCTGTTCAATCAGACCCGTAAATCATGACAGGAAGGCAAGTTGAAAAGATTAGGTTTGGTCGCGCTATTGCTGTGTTCTTTCTCTGTGGCAGCGGGGCCTATGTTTCCGTCGCTCAAGTCGTGCAGGGACGTCGGCAGCGACTGTGCGCTGGCGCTGAAAGACGATTTCTTGGTGGACGCCAAGTCCGGGCAACGTCTATCCGAAGAGGCTGAGTCGGCCGGAGCAATGAGTGATTTCTGGCTGTATCGAGATGGCGAGCGATACATCCTGGCGAATGAAAACTACTCCCAGGCGAAATCGCGTCGTTGGCTGGTTTTTACCTACGACAGCGGCAAGGTAGTACTCGACGGCGCCTATATCTTCTCGATAGACATTGATATGAACACCGGGCCTTACTGGCACGGCTACGATTGCCGAGGTGATGCCAAGCCGTTCACCGTGCCAACGAAAGATTCGTTCAATGAAGTCGCTTTGGAGGAGTTGTGCGGGGGGGCCGAAGGCTGGGTTGTCTCGGGCCGGGATACCGAAGTGCCGGTGTCTGCCAAGGGGCTGGCCGTCAGTGTTCCCGTTTACCACGCCCGCAATCGTGAGGGCTCAGCGACGTACCTGTTTACTGAAAGCGATGTTCCGGATCTTTCCAAGTTAGTGTGTTTGTCCAATTGTGCCGATGTCGCTCAAACCCCGGAACGCGTTTCGCAAGAGAAAGCGCCATTGCAGGGCGGGCAGGATGGAACGTTGTGCTCTGAGGGCGAAGACATTTATTTCAGTTGCCCGTTACAGGGTGGCAAGACGGTTTCCATTTGCGCGCGCGGAAACAGCAAACCCACGGCCGGTTCTGTTCAGTACCGATATGGTATTCCGGGAAAAATAGAGATGGTCTATCCGAAGACGGCTTTGCCGCCCAAGGGCAAAATCTTCGTTGTTGATGCGTCGGAAGGCAGCGTGAACCTGAACATCATCAAGTTCAAAAGCGGTGCCTACACCTACTTCGTTAGTCAGGCATTCGTGAGTTATCTGAAGGTGCTCAAAGAGGACAAAGTTGTGTTCCGCCAATCTTGCAATGCCGGTGGCAACGCTTACGTCCACCGATTGGCGGATTTCGGGTTGGAACCACGCCCAAAAAGCGCAGAGGACTTTCGCTAGTCGCTGTGGCTTAGGATCAGAAAAGGGGACTCAACGTCCCCTTTTTTCATCCACACCTTTTGCTACGGCTTGACCGCCGCGCGCCGTACTTCGATGTGGTCGAGCGTGCCTTCCACCATCAATCTCACTCCGTCCGCCATTCTGCTCAGGGCCAGCGCTACCGAGCGGCGTGAGCCGTGGAGGTCGTCGGCGAGGTCGGAGGCGATGACGCTGATGGACAGGAGGTCTTCGGAGGCGTTGGCCATGAGGGCTTCGGCGTCGGTGCCGGGGGAGAGGCTGAAGAGGCCGGTTTCGCGTTTGGGTTGCGGTTCGAGGGGCGGTTTGAAATGGTGGTCGAGGGCGCGCTCGGCGGCTTCGTGGAATTTCTTTGATTCCAGCGATTCGTAGGGCGATATGTCTGGGGTTTCGGGGGGATTGGGTGTTGGTTTGATCATTCGGTCTTACTCCAGTTTCAGGAGCCGACACCGTTTCGCTCGCACTTCGAAAGTGGTGGCAGCTGTGCATAGGTGTGCAAGACCGGTGGAGTCACCCGGCAGACCCGAAGGTCTCCCATACACAGCAGCCATAACGATCCGCGAGCATAGGAAAATGCTCGGCGAATTGCCATAACCAATGTGGACTCCCACCGGACTTGCACGTCCGTATCACCGATTTGTGGTGACGTACTCAGCCTATCGATGAACCTTCAAGCCGCCTAGTTCATGCACGCCGCCGCGCTTTGCGGGAAATTTCCTAAGGAGTTGCAGGGGGGAAGATCAAAAGATCGCAGCCTTCGGCAGCTCCTACAGGGGTGTGTTGCAACAGGTGTAGGAAAGGGGGGGCGGGGTAGCTCGGGATGCATTTCTGCGCGGAGCGGGGGGGCGATCAGTGGCGGGGCTTTGGATCGTGACTTGGTGGTCATCGTGCGGGAAATGGTCTACATCCTCTTGCAACGGTGGCAGATAGTGGCGTTATTGTGCGAATCCCTTACACTGCCCCGGCCGTTCATTTTCCTTTTGAGGCTGTGTGCATGAAATTTCGTTTTCTCCTGTGGATGCTGGGTCTGTTGATGGGTAAGGCCAGTCGGAAAAATCCTGCGTTCCAGCAGCAGTTGGGCGACAAGGATCTGGTGTTCCAGCTACAGACCCTGGACGGCAAGGTGGCGCGGCATTTCGTGGTGAAGAACCAGCGCATCACCAGCAAGGCCGGCGTGGTCGCGGAGCCAGCGTTTGCGATTGCCTTCAAGGATGCGGCGTATGGTTTTGCCACGCTGCAGGCGAAGAACAAGCAGTTGGCGTTCATGCAGGGCATTCAGGACAAGTCGATTCAGCTCAAGGGCAATCCGGCGCTGGTGATGTGGTTTCAAGGGCTGATGAAGTACCTGAAACCACGCAAGCCAAAGCCCAAGGCTTGATTCAAGGCAGTCACGCCGAGCCGGAGCAAATCGCCCAACCCAAATCCTGTAGGAGCTGCGGCACGCTGCGATCTTTTGATCTTTTGATCTTTTGATCTTTTGATTTTGAAATCCAGAATCAAGATCAAAAGATCGCAGCGTGCCGCAGCTCCTACATGGAGCGTTTCCAGCGAGGTAGACCTGTCAGGTCTGACAGGTGTGCTTATTTCGGGTTGGTGCTCCACTGTGAACGGTGTCCATTGGTGGGCACCCTTGGTAAATCACAGGGAGTGCGATCATGAACACTATTGAAAAAGCAGCGGCAGCAGAGGGCCTCGATCCTGCCTTTGCTGCTGGCGGCATACTCGAGCTGCCTTTTGAAGGCATTGTGGGCCAGTACCCTTATTCGGTCGCCGCGTTACCTGACCGAAAAATGCTAGTGCTTTTCAGCGCGTCTCCATCGGAAAACTCTCCAGCCAAAGTTGCAAGGTTGCTGGAGAACGGCACGCTGGATTCGAGTTTTGGGAAACAGGGAATTGTCGAGATTTCTGTCCGGGCGGGCGTTGTTTTTTCTCCCCGCCATCTGCGCCTCCTCGACAATGGCGGATGGCTGGTCACGGGAACGATTAAGCACCCCAACGATACCGTTGACCTGGCGGTCATTCGTCAATTGCACGATGGCCAGATGGATACGTCCTTCGGTCCTCATAAGGACGGCATGGTCACCGTCAATGTCTATGACCTCATCGGATCTCGCAGCTATCCGGATGCAAATTTTCTCACCCGTCGCCATGACGAAAAAAATGCTGAAACGTCATCTGCGGGTGGGGTCGGAGTGGCTGCTGTGGGGCTGCAGGATGGAAAAGTTGTTCTAAGCAGCACAGTCTTTTTTGCGTTCAACTATCTGAGAGGGCTGGTAATACGACTTGAGAAAGATGGGTCTCTGGATAAGACTTTCAACCAGAAAGGCTTTGTACAAGTCGAACTACCCGGGATCGATCACGCTTGGAACTACGCTTACGGCTTAGCGGTTGAGCCGGGCGGCAAAGTGTTGGTTTGTGGTGATTTCAGCAGAGCTTCCGACGATGAGTGGCCCGACGCTTACGTGATTCGCTACGACCAGTATGGCAATGTCGATGCCAGCTATGGCAGCAACCAGAATGGTGTCGTAACCATTACCGATGGCAGTCGATGGCTTGACCTTGTTTCGATGGCTTTGCAGCCGGATGGCGGCGTATTTGCGGTGGGAACCGCAGATCTTGATAGGCATCGTGATGGGCTGATCGTAGCGCTGAACTCGAGCGGCAGTTTCAATCTTGTTTTCAACAATGGCAAACCACTGTTTTCCCGCTTCACGGAGCACGGTGTTTCCTGGGAGCGTTGTATTTTGCAAACCGATGGCAAGTTGGTCGTCAGTGGGCAGGGTGGGTCGGCATTTATTGATGAAAACAGTTCAGTCACAACGGCGCGCTATAACCCGAATGGCTCTTTGGATACAACGTTCGTGGACAAAGGGTGGACGATCTTTAACCACGAAAGCGGGATCGATTTGTTCACAGGGTGCACAGTAACGGCCGACAACCGGACCGTTGTTTGCGGTTACACATCCTTTGACACCCCGCCCCTTCCGGGGTATGTGCTGCGTTACCTCGCTTGATAGTAAGTCCCTGCGCGGGTAACTCTTGCTCCCGCAGAGCAAGGCTTGCCCGCGATGCTTTTAAGCCGGGCTGAAATGTCCATGATTGCCCTTCAGCGAGACACACCTGTCAACTCTGACAGGTGTTTTGCCGCGCAGATGGGTGCTCAATCGGGATGCAGAGTCCGCAACGGACCCTCATCACTGGATGGAGCAGGATCATGGGGCAACAACAAGGAATCGTTCGTGCGGGTGCTCTCGACCCGACTTTCAATAAAACAGGCATCCTCAAATTTCCAATTCCCGCCATCTCCGGTTTCGTACCGAGTGCTGTGCTGCCTCAGCCTGAAGAAAAGCTGCTGGTTGCCCTGCCGCTGGCGGGAAACAGCGCAGGCTATGCAGTGGCGCGGCTCAAGGCGGACGGTGCGCTGGATGAGCAGTTTGGCGTTGATAAACACGGTTTCGTGTTTGTGCCGCTGGATACCGTTAAGGAATTGCACATTTTCGGTATCAGCGCGACGGCGAAGGGTGGGTGGCTGATTGTGGGTCAGGGCATGACCGGGCCAACCGGTTACTTGTTGATTATTCGCCATTTGCCGGATGGCCAGTTGGACAAGTCCTTGAATGGAACCGGCATTCTGTTCATTCCTTACGGTGATTTTGGCAAGTCAGGACATAACGCGTTTGCAGTATCCCCCGGCAGTCGAGTGGCCACTGATGGTGCTCAACAGACGTCTGCCTCGATTTCGGTCGCCGAGCAGGCCGACGGCAAGATCGTGCTGGTCAGTAATATTTCTCAGGGTTTCGATAAGCTGAAAGGTATCGTCCTGCGGCGAAATTCGGATGGTTCTCGTGATACCTCCTTCAATGGTCAAGGGTTTGCAATCCTCGAGCTTGAAGGCGTTCCCCATCAATGGAACAGCGCCAGCAGCGTTGCGGTTCAGGCGGATGGCCGTATTTTGGTCGGCGGGAGCCTCTTTAACGATTTGGAGGATCAGGGCGTCTTTGTCGTGCGCTTCACTGCTGCCGGTAAGGTCGATGCTGATTTCAATACGGGTCGCGCCGTGATCCTTTCCAACATCAGCGAAATCAGACTGGACGCCATCACCGTCAGTCCAGACGATGGCAGGATCGTTGCGGTTGGCAGGGCGCGCCCTGCACGGGGAGTGCCGCCAAAAGCATTGACCGTCGTTCTGAACGCCAGCGGCTCCTTTAACCTCGTCTTCAATAGCGGCCGTCCGCTGTATTCCGACTTTGTGTCTGAAGGGCTGTATTGGCTGCGCTGTGCGATAGAGGAAGACGGATCAATCATCGTCGCCGGTAATACCGGCATCGGTTTTGTCACTGAAACATTGTCTACCGTGACAGCGCGTTTTCGCCCTGACGGGGTTCTGGACCCGACATTCAATGGCACAGGTTTCAACCGTTACGATGAACCGCTGCTGATCGAAGACACGACCGATATGGTGTTGCATGGTCGACGAGTGTTTGTTTGTGGGGCTCTGTCGGTGGACGCGGAGCCTTGGCCGCAGGTGGAGGGCGGTTTCCTGTTGTGTTATTCCGCTTGAGGTGCGGGGGCCTTGTCATGCAATGCTGCCCGGGAATTGGCTTGAGAAGGCTGCTGGCCTGTCAACTCTGACAGGTGTTTTCAAGCGCATTCGGGCGCTCAATGGTGATGAGGGTCCGCACCGGACTCTCATCACTTGATGGAGCTAGATCATGGGACAACAAGGAATTGCAAGTTCGGGAACGCTCGACAAGACTTTCAATGAAACAGGCATTCTTAAATTTCCAATCCCCGCCATCTCCGGAGCTGCGCCGGATGCCGTGCTGGCCCTGCCAGGGGGCAAGGTATTGGCGGTTGTGTCTCTTTCCGGCCGAAACGCAGGTTATGCGGTGACGCGGCTGAATGCTGATGGCTCACTGGATAATTCGTTTGGTGCCAACCAGGACGGCGTAGTCGTGGTACCGCTGGAAAACTTTGAGTTCGATCACATTTTTGGCGTCAGCCCGACAGAAAGCGGCGGTTGGGTGATTTTCGCCCAAGCATCGTTAGCCGGTTCTCATGGGCTGATGATCGTCCGTCACCACGAGGATGGCCGGTTGGATGAGTCCCTGAACGGAACCGGCATTCTCTTTATTCCCTACGAAGATTACGGCGTCTCCGGGCACACCGGGGTAATGGTGAGTGCGACTCGAAGCGGTGACAAGGCGGCGGAGGGGGGCAAGCAGGCTTCTGCTGCCGGTTCACCTTCAGTGATCGTACAGCCCGATGGCAAGCTCCTGCTGGTCGGCAATGTCGGGGATGAGTTCGGCAAAATGAAAGGCATCGTCTTGCGGCGCAACAAGGACGGTTCGCCTGACAAGACGTTCAAGGGCCGAGGTGCGGCAATCATCGAGCTTGAAGGTTTTACGTTTGACTGGAGCAGTGGCGAAGGCATTGCGTTACAAGAGGACGGCCACATACTGGTGTGCGGGAATTTCTCCGCGGATGAAGGCCAGACTGCCTATGTGACGCGTCTTTCCGCCGTAGGTGAGGTCGACCGCGGTTTCAACGGGGGGCTTGCAGTCACCGTTTTCAGTCCTTCCCTGATTAACCTTGTTGCTATGACGGTGCGAAAAAGTGACGGCCGGATTATTGCGGTAGGCAGCGCATTCATGACGCGGGGCGAGCCTCAGAAGGGGTTGATCGTCGCTCTGAATTCCACGGGTTCCTACAATCTGCCTTTCAACAAAGGCAAGCCGGTATTTGCCGATTTTGTAGCGGAGGGGCTCAGTTGGCGGCGTTGTGTGACACAAACCAATGGCTCGGTCATCGTCTCGGGGAGCACCGGAGATGGTTTTGTCAAAAAAGAGTTGAGTATTGTGACCGCGTGTTATCGATCCGACGGTTCTCTGGAAACGGCGTTTAACGGTCAAGGTTATGTCGTGTTCGATGAGGCGCTATCCATGGAGGGCATGACCGACATGTCGATGCAAGGGACGGATCGCTTCTTCGTTTGCGGTAATTTGTGGAAGGACGCCGAGCCTTGGCCTCACATCAATGGTGGTGTTCTGCTGTGTTATTCCGCTTGAGGCGAGTACTTCTTAGATCGCGTTGACGGCTTCGCGGGCAAGCCTTGCTCCTACAGGATTGAAATGATCCCGTAGGCGCAAGGCTTGCCCGCGATGCGTTTAGGCCTGGCTGAACTGCGAAGCCAGTTCGCGCAGCAGGACTTCGGCTTCGAGGACTTTGCTGACGACGTCGTTGGCTTTGTCGCGGGTCAGGCCGACGCGTTCGAGCAGGGCGTCGGGGATGTCTTCATCCGGGCCGGAGCCAATCCCGCGACCGCGCAGCAGGCGCACGGCCAGGCAGACGAGGTTCGGGTATTCGGCGTAGGCGCCGTCGTAGCTTGGGTCGTGCTGGAAGCGCAGCGCGGTGGCCAGTTCGTCCGGCATGTCCCAGTAGCGCATCAGCCACGAGCCGATCTGTTCGCGGCTGATACCCAGCAGGTGCTGCTCGATGTAGCTGTGGCACAGGTGCGGGTTGACCTCCAGGTGGCGGCAGATCAGCGAGAAGTGCGGCGGAAACACGTGGGCCAGTAGCAGATAACCAAAGTTGTGCAGCAGACCGGCCAGATACGTCAGGCCGGCTTCCGGGCGCTGGGCGCGCGGCATGGCGCGGGTCAGGCCTTCGATGACGGCGGCGGTGTAGATCGACTGCTGCCAGTACGGCGTGGTGTGTTGCGGGTGATCCTTGGGCAGGCTCAGGGTCTTGCCGAGGGCCAGGCCCAGCGCGAGGTTGATCACCAGATCGAAACCGAGCACGCGAACGATCGCGTCCTCCACCGAACGAATCTTGCCCGGCGAGGCGTAATACGGCGATGCCGCCCAGCTCACCACTTGTGCGGCCAGCGCCGGGTCGGTTTCAACGACGCCGGTGATGTCGTCGATGGTGGCGTTGGGGTCGACGCGCAGCTTGATGATTTTTTGCGCCGTTTCAGCCAGCGGCGGAATCTCGATGGTCGCTTCCAGACGTTGCTGGATACGCCGCGCGGTGAACGCTTGCACGGCCTGGGTGATTTCCTCGCGGTCATCGTCCGGGCGGTCGAGGTTCGGGCGGATGCTGCTCAGGGCTTCGCCGAAGTTGGCGGCGCTGGCCTTGGTCAGCATGGTCTTGAAGTCTTCGCTGGCGATTTCCAGCAGCAGACCCGGCTCACCGGAGTTGATCAGCAGCTTCGGTTCGCGCAGCAGACTTTCTTCGTAGAGGCACGGCGAACTGGTCAGCGCCGGCAGGCCCGGCAGCAGGCTCAGGCTGTGTTTGCCGAGCATCTTTTCCAGGCGCTCGGTGGACACGGCGGTGAGGCGCCGGCCCGTCAATTCGGCGAGGCGATTGAGGTCAAGCAATTGGTTCTGCGGGAACAGCACCATCAGCGCGCCTACGGCGTCGTCGAGCAATACGGCTTGGACTTTGCGCGAGGCATTGAGGCCGTGGTGGTCGAGCACTTCTTCGTAAGCGATCCCCAGCTTGCCGAGCAGCAGCCGAATCACAGACGGTGCGTGCGGGGGTTCGGGGGCGAGAGCTGCGTCAGTCATGGTGTGTATCCGTTTTTGAAACAATGGCAGGAGTATAACCAGCTTGGTCGCAGCGAGCTGGCAGAAACTGCGACCGTGCTCACACTTGGCCGTATTGCTGCCCGTGACGCAGCCAGCGGTCGAGCAACGGGCTGACGTGGGTCGGCCAGCGTTCCAGCAGTGCTTGCGCGGCATCGCGCACGGCGGGCAACAAGTCGGCATCGCGCATCAGGTCGGCGACCTTGAATTGCAGCAGGCCGGTCTGGCGGGTGCCGAGCATTTCACCGGGGCCGCGCAGTTCGAGGTCTTTTTCGGCGATGACGAAACCGTCATTGGTCTCGCGCATGATGCCCAGGCGCTGACGACCGATCTGCGACAGCGGCGGATGGTAGAGCAGCACGCAATGGCTGGCGGCGCTGCCCCGACCGACACGGCCACGCAACTGATGCAGTTGCGCGAGGCCGAGGCGCTCGGGGTTTTCGATGATCATCAGGCTGGCGTTGGGCACGTCGACGCCGACTTCGATCACCGTGGTCGCCACCAGCAATTGCAAATTGCCGGCCTTGAATTCGGCCATCACAGCGGCCTTCTCGACAGGCTTCATGCGCCCGTGAATCAGCCCGACTTTCAGTTCGCCGAGGGCGAGGGTGAGGTCTTCGAAGGTGGTTTCGGCGGCCTGACAGGTCAGCTCTTCCGACTCTTCGATCAGCGTACACACCCAATAGGCCTGACGGCCCTCGGCGCAGGCACCGCGCACGCGCTCGATGACTTCGACGCGGCGGGTGTCGGTGACCAGCACGGTGTTGACCGGGGTTCGACCGGGCGGCAGTTCGTCGAGGATCGAGGTGTCGAGGTCGGCGTAGGCGCTCATCGCCAGAGTGCGTGGAATCGGTGTGGCGGTCATGATCAGTTGATGCGGGCACATGCGCCCACCGACGCCTTTCTGCCGCAGCGCCAGACGTTGCTGCACGCCGAAACGATGCTGTTCGTCGATGATCACCAGCGCCAGATTCTTGAACTGCACTTCGTCCTGGAACAGCGCGTGGGTGCCGACCACCATCGGCGTACCACTGGCGATCTGCTCCAGCGCGGCGACGCGGTTTTTGCCTTTGAGCTTGCCGGCCAGCCACGCGACTTCAATGCCCAGCGGTTCGAGCCAGCGCTTGAAGGTGATGAAGTGTTGTTCGGCGAGGATCTCGGTCGGCGCCATCAGCGCGACCTGATAGCCAGCCTCCAGCGCTTGCAGGGCGGCGAGGGCGGCGACCACGGTTTTACCTGCGCCCACATCACCCTGAATCAGCCGTAGCATCGGTTCGTGCTGGCTGAGGTCATAGGCGATTTCGTTGCCAACGCGCTGTTGCGCGCCAGTCGGGTTGAAGCCGAGGTTGGCCAGGTATTTCGGCGGCAGCTTTTTCGCTTTCGGCATCGCTGGTGCTCGCAGCGAACGCATGCTTTCGCGCAGACGTTGTTGCGACAGTTGATGCGTCAGCAGTTCTTCGAAGGCCAGACGATGCTGGGCCCAGTGATGACCGAGGGCGAGTTCGTCGACGTCAGCATCGGCGGGCGGGTTGTGCAGGTAGCGGATCGCGTCGGCCAGCGGCGCCAGTTGATAGTCGCGCGCCAGCTCGGTCGGCAGCCAGTCGGGCAGGGTGTCCGGCTTGAGCATGGTCAGTGTCTGCATGCACAACTGGCGCAGACGTGCCTGGGTCAGGCCTTCGGTGAGCGGGTAGACCGGGGTCAGGGTTTCATCCACTGGCGGTGGTTCGTCGCCGATGATCGCGCGGTATTCCGGGTGGTAGATTTCCAGCCCTGAGGCGCCGGGCCGGGCTTCGCCGTAGCAGCGAATCCGCGTGCCGCGCTTGAGGCCTTCTTTCTGCGCGTTACTGAAATGGTAGAAGCGCAGGCTGAGCCCGCCGGTGCCGTCCTGCAAACGCACGACGAGGCTGCGACGGCGGCCCATGACCACGTCGGCGCCGCTGACGGTGCCTTCGACCACGGCGTCCTGACCCGGTCGCAAATGGCCGATCGGCACCACTCGGGTGCGATCCTGATAGCGCAGCGGCAGGTGAAACAACACGTCCTGAAGATTCTCCAGACCGACCTTGGCCAATTTCTCGGCCATGGCTTCACCGACACCCTTGAGTGCCGTCACCGACACTTGCGACAGCTCAGTCATGACGCTCGCTTAACCGGCCGTAACCGGTGTCGCTGGCTTGGCCACCGAGCACAGGCGAATGGAGTCGGCGAGGATTTCGATGGCTTTCGGCCGTGGGAAACTCGCACGCCAGGCGATGGCCACGGTGCGGAACGGCACCGGCGGCGACAGCGGACGCACTGCGATCACGCCGGGGGCGTAGTGATGGCTGTCGACCGCCGACAACGGCAGGATCGAAATGCCCAGACCGGACGCAACCATGTGCCGGATGGTTTCCAGCGAGCTGGATTCGACCGTGGTGTGCTTGGCGCCGTCGTTGCCTTTGGTCAGGGTTGGGCAGGCTTCGAGGACCTGATCGCGGAAGCAGTGGCCTTCACCAAGCAGCAGCAGGCTCTTGTCGTTGAGCAGGCCGGCGTCGATGGTTTCTTTTTGCGTCCACGGGTGCTGGGCCGGCATGAGCACGTAGAACGGCTCGTCGTACAGCGGCAGGGTCAGCACGTCGGCTTCGTTGAACGGCAGGGCGATAATGATCGCGTCGAGCTCGCCGTTGCGCAGTTTGTCGCGCAGCACGTGGGTAAAGTTTTCTTCGATGTACAACGGCATCTGCGGGGCGACCCGGTGCAGTTGTGGAATCAGGTGCGGGAACAGGTACGGGCCGACGGTGTAGATCGCGCCGACTTTCAGTGGCGCGGTCAGCTGGTTTTTGCCGGCCTGGGCCAGTTCGCGGATGCCTTGGGCTTGCTCAAGGACTTTTTGCGCCTGGGCGACGATGCCTTCGCCGACCGGGGTCAGGCGCACGGCGCTTTTGCTGCGCTCGAAAATCAGCACACCGAGTTCGTCTTCAAGCTTTTTCACGCCCACCGACAAGGTCGGCTGGCTGACGTGGCAACGCTCGGCGGCGTGGCCGAAATGCTGCTCTTGGGCGAGGGTTACGATGTAGCGTAATTCTGTGAGGGTCATAGCAAGCGTCCATGAAGATGCGGGCCAAGCATACCGGCTGCAATCGATAGACGCACGTTATCAGACTGAGTGAGAAATGCGACACCGGGCAATGTGTGTTTGCCGCGCGCAGATACACAAAAGGCACCTTTCGGTGCCTTTTTGGCTTGGTTCTCTCAGCTGGCGGAGAACCTTGTGGGAGCTGGCTTGCCAGCGATTGCGGTGGGTCAGCTAATAAATCCTTCTCTGACACACCGCTATCGCTGGCAAGCCAGCTCCCACAGGTATTGCGGTGTTTCTTAGCGGCGGCGTTCGAGGGAGTAAACAAACGGCGCAACAATTTCGATCGAGCCGTTGTTGAGCATGTCAGCCGGTGGCTTGGGCAGCGGTTGTGCGCGGCGGATCATTTCCAGGGTAGCCCGGTCCAGATCGGCGTTGCCAGAGCGGCCCACCAGTTCGAACGACAGCACATTACCTTCGGCATCCACCACGAAACGCAGGCGGTTCAAGCCTTCCTTGCCGCGTGCCTGAGCACTGGCCGGGTACTTTTTGTACTTGGCCAAATGCGCGAGCAGCGTGCCTTGCCAGCTGGCTTTGGCCGCCATCTGGGCCGGCGACGGGCCTGGTGCAGGCTGGGCGGATTTCTCCGTTGGTGCCTGAGTCGGTTGGGTGTCGGCCGGTTTCTCCTCGG
Organism: Pseudomonas sp. PB103; assembly: GCF_009764635.1. Classification (NCBI taxonomy): domain Bacteria; kingdom Pseudomonadati; phylum Pseudomonadota; class Gammaproteobacteria; order Pseudomonadales; family Pseudomonadaceae; genus Pseudomonas; species Pseudomonas sp. PB103. The sequence continues at coordinate 24,033 of NZ_RWIL01000152.1, forward strand.
AAGGTTTTTCCTTCGGCGGATCGGGCAGCTTCTTCTCGACTGGCTTCGGCGGTTTAGGCTTGGGCTTCGGTTTGGGTTTCTGCACCGCGATTTCAGCTTTCGGTGCTTCGGCCAGTTTCGGGATCGGCAACTCTTCAACCGGAGCCGGTGGCTGCGGCGGTGTGACGACTTTCGGCGGAGCAGGCGGTGGCGGGGCCGGAACCGGGGCCAGCTCGACCATCATTGCCTGCGGCGGCAATTCGATGGGCGGGCGGGCGGTCCAGTTCAGCGCCAGCGCGATGGCCAGCGCATGAACGCCCAGCACCACGGCCAGGCTACCGCTGTAACGCGTCAGCTTATGGCGCGTCGTGATCATTTTTTGGCTGCCGTCTCAAGTCCGACCAGGCCGACCTTCAGGTAACCGGCGCCGCGCAACTTATCCATCACGCTCATCAGGTCGCCGTAATCCACGCCCTTATCGGCCTGGAAGAAGATGGTGGTGTCTTTTTTGCCGTGAGTCTTGGCGTCGAGGAAGGCACCGAGGGTTTCCGGCGACACTTCGTCTTCGCCGATGTACAGGCGTTGATCAGCCTTGACGCTGAGGAACACCGGTTTCTCTGGCCGCGGTGCCGGTTTGGCGGTCGAGGCAGGCAGGTCGACTTTGATGTCCACGGTGGCCAACGGAGCGGCCACCATGAAGATGATCAACAGTACCAGCATCACGTCGATGAACGGCGTGACGTTGATTTCGTGGTTCTCGGCCAGATCGTCGTCTGCGCCTTCTTTCAAATGCAGGCCCATGGCCGATTACCCCACTTTGACCATGTGCGGCTGCGAGCTGCGCTCAGGCTGGTGGTCGAGGTCGCGGCTGACCAGCAACAACACTTCTGCCGAGGCGTCGGAAACCTGCGCCTTGTAACCGGCGATGGAGCGGGCGAAGACGTTATAGATCACAACGGCCGGGATCGCAGCAACCAGACCCAGTGCAGTGGCCAGCAGTGCTTCAGCAATACCCGGCGCCACAACGGCAAGGTTGGTGGTTTGGGTTTTGGCGATGCCGATGAAGGAGTTCATGATGCCCCACACGGTACCGAACAGGCCGACAAACGGCGCGGTGGAACCGATGGTGGCGAGCACGCCGGTGCCGCTGCTCATGTTGCGACCGCAGGCGGCAACCAGACGCTCAAGGCGGAAGCTGACGCGTTCCTTGATGCCTTCTTTCTCGCGGCTGTTGACCGACAAGCGCATCTCTTCGAGCGCGTCGTGTACCAGCAGGTTGGCGAGGGTGCCTTCCTTGCCGGCCGTGGCGCTGGCTTCTTTAAGGGTGGTGGCTTTTTTCAGGGCAGCGATTTCGCCACGCAGACGACGCTTGGCGCCCATCAGCTCGAAGCCTTTGGCGATCCAGATGGTCCAGGTGATGATGGACGCGATGGCCAGACCGATCATCACGATTTTGACGATGATGTCAGCGTTCTGGTACATGCCCCAAGGCGACAGGTCGTGGGCCATGCCCAGGGAGTTGTCGGCTTCCAGAACTTCAGGAACGTCGGCAGCGTCTACCGCTTGCACTGGGTCAGTGGCAGCGGGAGCAGCGGCAGGCGCGTCGGCAGCCGGTGCGTGCTGTTCGGTCGCGGCGGGTGCGGCGGGTGCTTGAGCGTCGGCGAACGCGGCGGTCGGTGCCAGCATCAGGCTGAGCAACAGAGCCGCCACCGCGTTCCAGGCGCGAGGTCGTTTGGTTGGCGAAGCGGGGATTTGATTACGTGTCATGCTGGCCGGACCTGAGATAGAAAAACGTTTAATGCTCTTCCAGGCCTCGTGAGGCCGAGAACAAAAGTGGCGTGCATTATTGCAAGTAATTCTTGTTAACAAAAGTAATAGAGTATCTTTTTTTCCTTGATTGCTAGCCGCTCGTCACTGGTCGAGCCTAGTCTGTCGCTTTCCGATGGGAGTTTTCCGATGTCTGCGCCTTCTGTTCTGATTGCCGGTTGTGGCGATATTGGTAGTCGTCTGGCCACGCAATTGCTGGCCGCTGGCTGGGAAGTCCATGGCCTGCGCCGCGATGTGTCGCGCCTGCCCGCTGGGGTCATTGGTGTTGCCGGCGACCTGTTCAGCGAAGACTGCCCGGACACCTGGCCGGTAGGGGCGGTGGATTACCTGGTGTATTGCGCGGCGGCCACTAATCACGATGAGGCCGGTTACCGCGCGGCTTACGTGCAGGGATTGCAGAACGTGCTGAGCTGGCTGGATGACTACGGGCAGGTGCCGGAGCGACTGTTGTTCGTGTCGAGCAGCAGTGTTTATGGGCAGATGGAGGGTGAATGGGTAGACGAGAGTTCAGCGACGGTTGCCAGCGGCTTCTCCGGGCAATTGATGCTTGAGGCCGAACAGGTCGCGCTCAAGAGCGGCATCCCGGCAAGCATCCTGCGCCTGACCGGCATCTACGGCCCGGGTCGCGAGCGTCTGCTGACGCAAGTTCGCGAGGGTTATCGCGTCGCCATCGAGCCGCCGTTGTATGGCAATCGCATACATGCCGATGACGCAGCAGGTTTGCTGAAGTTTTTGCTGGAGGCGGATCGGCAGGGGACTGCGCTGGAGAGCATCTATATCGGCGTCGACGATGCGCCGGCACCGTTGGCCGAAGTGGTCGACTGGTTGCGCGAGTATCTGGGCGTGACCGAGTGGGCGGCGGAGGCGAGTGTGCGGCGCACCGGCAGCAAGCGCTGCAGCAATGCCAGGGCAAAGGCCCTCGGCTGGACGCCGACATACGCGAGCTACCGCGAAGGCTACGCCGCGATCCTTGAAGGTAAATGCTGACTGATTAACACCTCAAACCACTGTGGGAACCGATCCCCTGTGGCGAGGGGATTTATCCCCGATGGGTCGCGCAGCGGCCCCAAAATCCTGCAATCGCGGTTGATCAGATAAACCGCGCACAAAGGTTTTGCGACTGCTTCGCAGCCGATCGGGGATAAATCCCCTCGCCACAGAGGTTCCCACCTTGGATATTCAGTGGTTCCAGAAGATGGTTACTGTTTTTCCAGCAACCACTTGCGATCACCCGGGGTGAACTGCGGCTGTTCATCCGTCAGCGCGGTGTTCACCGCCTGGAGGATTTCCAGCTCTTTGCCCTTGCGCACAAAGATCCAGTTATTGCCTTGACCGTTCTGCTGCAGCCACATGCTGTCGTTGCCGTTGCTCATCGAGGCGCAATCGCCCGCCAGGCACAAGGCATAACGGTCGGCACCCGGCAAACCGGAAACCTGGCCATCGGCCTGGAACTGCACGGTTTCGCCTTCGCCCTGACCGCTGGCGATTTTCCAGCTGCCGCCCATGTAGGCTGAATACAGCGCGCGTTCGAAGCTGGCGCCGATCGGCGCGCCTTCCGGCACGGGAATCTGTGCGCGGTCGAAGAGTTGTTCAGGTTCGTTATCGCTGGCCGCCTGTTGCAGTTGGCTGCCATCACGTTTCAGCTCACTGGCGGAGCTGCCATAGAAGTCGACTTTCCAGGCGCCGGATTTTTCACCCAGCAGCCGTCCTTCGACGTTCTCAAAACCGTTGGTGTAGCGGGCCTGACTGGCCTTGGTGTTGACGTCCCACTCCAGGTTCGGGCCGTAAGCCTGAAGCGCTTCGCGCAGGGGGCCGCCCTTGGCTGCGGCATCGATCGCTACCTGATTGATCCAGGTGCCGCTGATGTCACGGTCGGCAGGGTTGCTGGCGCAGCCGCCGAGGAAAATGGCGAGCAGCGGGAGAGCTAGCGCTTTGCGCATGGTGGAATCCTTTCAAAACCTTTTCTTGCAGAGCAGTCGGCGCGGCGTTGAAGGCCGCGCCGTGCGCATCACTCGATGACCAGAATGGCATCCATTTCAACCTGCGAACCCTTTGGCAGGGCAGCCACGCCGATGGCGGCGCGCGCCGGGTACGGCTGGTCGAAGTATTTGCCCATGATCTCGTTGACCTTGGCGAAGTGGCTCAGGTCGGTGAGGAAGATGTTCAGTTTGACGATGTCCTTGAACGAACCGCCGGCAGCTTCGGCCACGGCTTTGAGGTTCTCGAACACCTGGACGGTCTGGGCTTCGAAGCCTTCAACCAGTTCCATGGTTTTTGGGTCCAGAGGAATCTGACCCGACATGTAAACGGTGTTGCCTGCCTTGATCGCCTGGGAGTAAGTACCGATGGCGGCCGGGGCCTTGTCGCTGGTGATAACAGTCTTGGTCATGTATGACTCCTTGTAATGGTTGAGTTATGCACGCATGCGGGTGATGCGGATCACCCCGGTCAAGGCGCGCAGCTTCTTGATCACGCGGGCCAGGTGCACACGGTCGTGGACGCTGACCACCAACTGGACCACGCTGATGCGACCATCGCGTTCGTCCATGCTGATTTTCTCGATATTGCCATCGGCTGCGTTGACGCTGCTGGCCAGCAGAGCGATCAGGCCGCGCTGGTGTTCCAGCTCGACGCGCAGCTCGACGTTGAATTCGCCGGTGACATCCTTGGCCCACGAGAGCTGGATGCATTTTTCCGGGTTGTGCCGGATTTCGCTGATGTTGCGGCAGTTGTCCAGGTGCACGACCATGCCTTTGCCCGCCGACAGATGCCCGACAATCGGGTCGCCCGGGATCGGTGTGCAGCACTTGGCGTAGCTCAGCACCAGACCTTCGGTACCGCGAATTGCCAGCGGGCCTTCAGGGCTTGGCAACTGTTCGCCTTCGCCCAGCAGGCGGCGGGCGACCACGTAGGCCATGCGATTGCCCAGACCAATGTCTTCAAGCAAATCTTCGATCAGTTCGAGGCGGTACTCGGTCAGCATCGCCTTGACACGTTCGGCCGGGATCTTCTCCAGCGAACTGTCGAAACCGTTGAGGACTTTGTTCAGCAGGCGTTCGCCGAGGCTGATGGATTCGGAGCGGCGTTGCAGTTTCAGCGCATGGCGGATGTGCGTACGCGCCTTGCCGGTGACCACGAAGTTGAGCCACGCCGGATTCGGCCGGGCGCCGGGAGCGCTGACAATCTCGACCGTGGACCCGCTTTGCAGCGGTTCGGACAGCGGTGCGAGTCGACGGTTGATCCGGCAGGCGATGCAGCTGTTGCCGACGTCGGTGTGTACCGCGTAAGCAAAGTCGACCGCCGTGGAGCCTTTCGGCAGCTCCATGATCCGGCCTTTCGGCGTGAACACGTAGACCTCGTCCGGGAACAGGTCGATCTTCACGCTCTCGATGAATTCCAGCGAGTTGCCAGCGCGCTGCTGCATTTCCAGCACGCCTTTGACCCACTGACGGGCACGGGCGTGAGTGCCTTTCGGCTGTTCGTCACCGCTGGATTTGTACAGCCAATGGGCGGCGATGCCGTTGTTGGCCATCTCTTCCATTTCGCGGGTGCGGATCTGAATCTCGATCGGTACACCGTGCATGCCGAACAGCGTGGTGTGCAGCGACTGATAGCCGTTGGCCTTGGGGATCGCGATGTAATCCTTGAAGCGCCCCGGCAACGGTTTGTACAAATTGTGTACAGCGCCCAGCACGCGGTAGCAGGTATCGACCTTGTCGACGATGATCCGGAACGCATAGACGTCCATGATCTCGTTGAAGGCCCGACGCTTGCCGCGCATTTTCTTGTAGATGCCGTAGAGGTGTTTCTGGCGACCGCTGACTTCACCCTGGATGCCGTCGATGGCGAGGCAATGGCCGAGGGATTCTTCGATCTTGTTGACGATTTCCTTGCGGTTGCCCCGGGCGCGCTTGACCGCCTGGTAGATCCGCGCGGAACGCATCGGGTGCATGGCCTTGAAGCCAAGGTCTTCGAATTCGATGCGGATCGCATGCATGCCCAGCCGGTTGGCGATGGGCGCGTAGATTTCGAGGGTTTCCTTGGCGATGCGCCGGCGTTTTTCCCCGGACAGCACTTCCAGCGTGCGCATGTTGTGCAGGCGGTCGGCGAGCTTGACCAGGATCACGCGAATGTCGCGTGCCATGGCCATGGCCATTTTCTGGAAGTTTTCGGCTTGGGCTTCGGCCTTGGTCTCGAAATTCATCTGGGTCAGTTTGCTGACCCCGTCGACCAGTTCGGCCACGGTTTCACCAAACTGCGCTTGCAGCGCTTCTTTGGCGATACCGGTGTCTTCGATCACGTCATGCAGCATCGCGGCCATCAGGCTCTGATGGTCCATGTGCATGTCGGCAAGAATATTGGCCACGGCAAGAGGATGCGTGACGTACGCCTCGCCGCTGCGACGGCGTTGACCGTCATGGGCTTGTTCGGCGTAGAAATACGCTCGGCGGACCAGGTTGACCTGGTCGTTGCCGAGGTAGGTCGATAAGCGATCGGCGAGGGCGTCTATGCTCGGCATGATAATTCCTGCCGTAGGTTGTGACCCCGCGCCGTGCTACGTCGACCAGGCATAGGCTTAGACGGCCTCGTTGGACTCGTCCTCGAACGCTGCGAACAGCGGTTCGTCTTCGACGATCTCAGCGTTGGCGATGAACTCGTAGCTCATCAGGCCTTCAGCGATTTCACGCAGGGCAACAACAGTAGGCTTGTCGTTTTCCCACTGAACCAGTGGCTCTTTGCCGCCGGTGGCCAGTTGACGGGCACGTTTGGTAGAGAGCATGACCAGCTCAAAACGGTTTTCCACGTGGTTCAGGCAGTCTTCAACGGTTACGCGGGCCATGGTATTCCTCGGAGCGAATGCAATATGCGCGCTGCCCGGTTGGGCGAGCGGACTCAACAGTTTAAAAAATCACCAGCGATTAGGGAAGCGCTGATTTTTTAACCAAGCCCTTCAACGCGCTGCAAGCACCAATGTAAAGCGCTTGCAGGCATTTTGGGAAGTGCTGATTAACCGAGCAATTCGGCCAGCAATTTGCCGAAACGTACCTGCTGACGTTTCTGTTGGAGTTGATTGGCGCGGAAAATAGCCTTCAGATCGTCAAGTGCGTGAGCAAAATCGTCGTTGATGATCAGGTAGTCGTACTCGACATAGTGACTCATCTCGCTGACCGCTTCGCGCATCCGGCCGTCAATGATCTCGTCGCTGTCCTGGCCACGGTTGGTCAAGCGCTGGTGCAGGGCCTGAAGCGACGGCGGCAGGATAAAGATCGAGCGAGCTTGCGGCATCAGTTTGCGTACTTGCTCGGCGCCTTGCCAGTCGATTTCCAGAATCAGGTCGTGACCTTCGTCCAGCGTCTGCTGCAGGCGGCTTTGCGAGGTGCCGTAGAAGTTGCCGAAGACTTCGGCGCGTTCGAGGAAGTCGCCGTGCTCGCCCATCTTCACGAACTCTTCGCGGGTCACGAAGTGATAGTTCACGCCGTCCACTTCACCCGGACGCATGGCGCGCGTGGTGTGCGAAACCGAAACGCGAATTTCCGGTATGGCGTCGGTCAAAGCCTTGACCAGGCTGCTTTTGCCCGCGCCCGAAGGGGCGGAAATGATGTACAGGGTGCCGGTGCTGTGGGTCATGTCGGGGTTGCCTTACTCAATGTTCTGCACTTGTTCGCGCATCTGCTCGATCAACACCTTGAGGTTGACGGCGGCCTGGGTGCTGCGCGGATCGAAGGCTTTGGAGCCCAATGTGTTGGCTTCGCGGTTGAGCTCCTGCATCAGGAAGTCGAGGCGACGCCCGGCTGCACCGCCGGACTTGAGCACCCGGCGCACTTCGATGATGTGGGTGCTCAGGCGATCCAGTTCTTCGGCCACGTCGCTTTTTTGCGCGAGGATGACCATTTCCTGTTCCAGACGCTGCGGATCGAGCTCGGCCTTCATGTCGGCGAAGCGGTCGAGGACTTTCTGGCGTTGGGTCGCCAGCATCTGCGGCACCAGTTCGCGCAGGGTCACGACGTCTGCTTCGATCGACGTCAGGCGTTCGTTGATCAACCGGGCCAGCTCCGCGCCTTCGCGCTCGCGGCCGGCCTTCAACTCTTTCAGACCTTGATTGAACAGGGCCAGCGCCTCGGCGTTCAGCGCCTGTGGGTCGGTTGCATCGCCGACCAGCACGCCAGGCCACGCCAGTACTTCCAACGGGTTCAGTGCCGCCGGGTTTTTGATCAGGCCGGCGATGGTTTCGGCGGCGGCGACCAGTTGCGCGGCGCGCTCGCGGTCGACTTGCAGCGCTTTGCCGGTGCTTTCTTCGGTGAAACGCAGGGTGCATTCCAGTTTGCCCCGCGACAGGCCCTGACGCAGTGCTTCACGCACCGCGCCTTCGAGGTCGCGAAAGGTTTCCGGCAAGCGCAGGTGCGGTTCCAGATAGCGGCTGTTGACCGAGCGCAGTTCCCAGCTCAGGGTGCCCTGTACGCCGGCTTTCTCGACGCGGGCGAAGGCGGTCATGCTGTGCACCATGGCGGTAACCTCGCAATGCAGATCGGCGCGAAACCTGGGTTCCGCAAGCGCGATATCAATGAATTTATGCCGACTGGCAGCAAAGGCGCAGGATTGTAGCGCAGTGCGGGGAATGCGCCCAAACACACGGTGTGACAAAGGGCTGCAGCCCGTCGGTAATGCGTGTTTCAGGGCCTTCGATCGTCGGCCCGAATTTTTAACAAGTGCCCAGTCGCAGTGCAGCGCTCTATAATGCTCGGCAGTTTTCCGTCCTCAGTACAGGTATCTCCTATGAAACGTCCAAGTGGTCGCGCTGCCGATCAGCTCCGCTCGATCCGCATTACCCGCAACTACACCAAACACGCCGAAGGATCGGTGCTGGTCGAATTCGGTGATACCAAAGTCATCTGCACCGTCAGCGTCGAAAACGGTGTGCCGCGTTTCCTCAAGGGTCAGGGCCAGGGCTGGTTGACCGCCGAGTACGGCATGCTGCCGCGCGCCACTGGCGAGCGTAACCAGCGTGAAGCGAGCCGTGGCAAGCAAGGCGGTCGCACCCTGGAAATCCAGCGTCTGATCGGCCGTTCCCTGCGCGCTGCGCTGGACATGTCCAAACTGGGCGACGTCACCCTGTACGTCGACTGCGACGTGATCCAGGCCGACGGCGGCACCCGCACCGCCTCCATCACCGGCGCCATGGTCGCTCTGGTTGACGCACTGAAAGTGATCAAGAAGCGCGGCGGCCTGAAGGGCGGCGACCCGCTCAAGCAAATGATCGGCGCGGTATCGGTCGGCATGTATCAGGGTGAAGCGGTACTGGATCTGGATTACCTGGAAGACTCCGCTGCCGAGACCGACCTCAACGTCGTGATGACCAGCACCGGTGGTTTCATCGAAGTGCAGGGCACCGCTGAAGGCGCGCCGTTCCAGCCGGAAGACCTCAACGCCATGCTGGAACTGGCCAAGAAAGGCATGAACGAGATTTTCGAACTGCAGAACGCCGCACTGGCTGACTGACAGGCTCATAACCGCAAGGAGAATGCGATGAGTGACCAGCAAGAGCTACTGCCCAAGCCGAGCCAGGAGGTTCGTCAGTGGGCGATGTTTTGTCACTTGTCCGCCTTGCTGGGGATCTGGATTCCGTTCGGCAACCTGATCGGGCCATTGATCCTCTGGCAGATGAAGCGTGAAAAGGATCCGTTTATCGATGCCCAGGGCAAAGAGGCGCTGAATTTTCAGATCACCGTGGCGATTGCCTCGTTGATCTGCTTCCTGCTGATGGTGCTGATCGTCGGCTTCTTCCTGATCGGCATTGTGGCCATTGGCGCACTGGTGTTGACGATCATTGCCGGGGTCAAGGCCAACGAAGGGTATCCGTACCGGTATCCGTTTACCTGGCGGTTGATCAAGTAGGCTCGCGGGCCTGACGGGCGGAGTGCGCAATGTCTCAGCCTGTCGCGTCTTCTATCGAGCAGCAAACCGAGGAATGGCGGATGAAACCCGCCGCTGCCCTCACGGGTCTGCAATCGACCGGTGCTGCGGTGTTCCGTTGGCAGCGCTTTTCCACAGACAGTTATCGTTTTGAGCGCACGGAACCGCGCGAGCATGTTTTGCTCAGCGTGATGCTTGCGCCTATGCAGTCGCGTGCCGCTGTTGGCGGCCAGCAGGTGTGGGACGGCCCGATTCACCGCGGTCAGGTGCGATTGCTGCAGCCCAGCCAATCCGCGAGCTGGGACACTGATAGCGCTTTCGACATCCTCCATGTGCATTTGCCAATGCCGGCGTTGACCGCTGCCGCGCAGGATCAGGGGCTGTGCTTCGCGGGATTTCGCGGAACACATCATCCGCTGTATCAACACGACCGAGTGGTTCACTTGCTCGCCCGGCAGTTGGCGCTGTCCATTGGTGACAACAGTCCCGGCGCGCGTGAGCAGGCGGATATGAGCGTTCAGGTGTTGATTGCTCATTTATTGAACAGTTATGAGCTTTCGAGCGCGCAGCCTATGGTTGCCAGCCAAGGCCTGACGGATGCCCTGCGCTACATTGAGCGTCACCCCTGCGAAAAACTCTGCATCGCCCGGTTGGCGGCGATCGCAGCGATGAGCGAATTCCATTTCGCCCGCGAATTCAAACGCGCTTTTGGTACTTCGCCTCACGCTCACGTACTTGCCGTGCGTCTGCAACGGGCACGCAACGCTTTGGAAATCTCCGCTAAAACTGTTTTGGAAATAGCCCTGGAATCCGGGTTTGCCGATTCCAGCCATTTCGCCAGGGTCTTTCGTAAAGCCCATGGCATCAGCCCGACGGATTTTCGCCTGTCCCGGCAAAACCGCTGAGCAAGAATGTACCGTTGATCGAGCAAGGATCGGCGCGACGCCCTCAACGTGCTCGTTGAACACTGTCCGCACTTCAACGACACGGAGCCAGCCAATGGCACACCTCGGACACGCTGTGCGCGACTACCGCCTGCAACTCATGTACTCGCTGATGGACCGCGAAGGTTTTGATGCGCTGGTGTTCACTCAGGGCGACTTCTTCCAGTTTGCGACCAACTTCAATACCGACGTCGAGACGTGGGAACGGCCAATTCTTTGCGTCGTACCGAGGAACGGCGCGCCGTTTGTGATCGCTCATGAGCTATCGACGCATCATTGGCGTTTCACCCAGGAGGCCGGGCATCTATGGATCGAGGATGCGCGTTTCTATGCCGAGCATCCGCGTGTGCAAAATCGGCTGCCCTTGGTCACCCAGTGGAGTGAGTGGGTCGCGCAGTCTTTGCAGGATGCTGGCCTGCACCGCTCGCGCATTGGTGTTGATGCGATCACGGCACCGCTGGCCCGCGCCGGCACTCTGCTGCCGTCACTGGTGCTGGAAAGTGCCACTGAAGCGTGCCGCACGTTGCGACTGGTCAAGCATGCGGAGGAGATCCAACTGATGCGCGAAGCCTGCGCGTTGACGGACTGGCTGCAGGAGCGCTACCGGGAAAATATCCGCCCCGGACGGCTGGTTCAGGAGCTGGACATGAGCATGGCCGCACTGTTTGTCGAAGAAGCGGCCAATCGTTTCCCCGGAGAGGATGTGCAATGCATTGAGTTTTTCACCCTGTCCGGCCCGGCGAGCTGTGCACCCCACGGCGATGGTCGGCAGTGCGGCGCGCGGATCGAGAAGGGTCATGGTCTGGTCAACATCATCATTCCGCGCATCAACGGTCTGATCATCGAGAACGAGCGGACATGGTTTTGTGGCAAGCCTTCGCCACGCCAGGCCCAGCTGTACGAAGCGGCACGGGAAGCCAATGAAGCCGCGTGCGAAGCGGCGGTAACGGGCAATCCGGTCTGCGCCATTGATGCGGCGGCGCAAGGGGTTTTCGAGCGGCGCGGGGTTGCCGATCTGATCATTCATCGCACGGGGCATGGTCTTGGCTTGATCGGCCATGAATTTCCCCACGACATGGCGTTCAACACCCGCGCGCTGATGAGCGGTGAAGTCTACTCGGCGGAACCGGGGATATTTCAGTGGGGCTTGGGTGGCTTTCGTATCGACGACACGGTGGTGATTGGCGACAAGCCAGACATCCTGACCCGCGCGCCGAGAGACATTGAAAGCCAGACCATCCTCTGACCCAAAAAAATGCCCGCATCTCTCGATACGGGCATTTTTTGTACGGCGAAAAGACGCTTAGATAGTCAGCGTCCAGTCGTAGTCGACGATCAGCGGCGCGTGCTGCGAAAACCGTGGCTGACGTGGCAGGCGTGCGCTGCGTACAAAGCGGCGCAGGCCCGGGGTCAGGATCTGGTAGTCGAAGCGCCAGCCCAGATTGAGCATCTCGGCCTGCTCGTTGTCCGGCCACCAGCTGTACTGGTCGCCTTCACGGCTGACTTCGCGCAGGGCATCGACATAACCCATGTTGCCGACAATCTCGTCCATCCAGGCGCGTTCTGGCGCCAGGAAGCCCGGGGATTGCTGGCTGTCGCGCCAGTTTTTGATGTCGAGCTTCTGCTGCGCCACGTATAGCGAGCCACAATAAATGTACTCGCGACGTTTGCGTCGCTGTTTGTCCAGGTACTTGCCGAAGTCGTCCATGAGCTTGAACTTCTGGTTCAAGTCCTCATCGCCGTTCATCCCCGAAGGGAGCAGCAAGGTGGCAATACTGACTTTGTCGAAATCTGCTTGCAGGTAGCGCCCGTAGCGGTCGGCCGTCTCGAAACCGAGACCGCTGATGACAGCCTTCGGTTGCAACCGCGAATACAAAGCCACGCCGCCTTGGGCAGGGACTTCAGCATCGCAGGCATAAAGGAAGTAGCCATCCAGTTGGAAGGCTGGGTCATCCAGTTCAAAGGCGGAGGCACGGGTGTCCTGCAGGCAGATGACGTCGGCATTCTGTGCTTGCAGCCAACTGAGCAAACCGCGCTCGACTGCCGCCTGAATACCATTGACGTTCACACTGATGATCCGCATAAATGGCCCCAAAAATCGCGTGCGTGTATGATACACGGCGTCAAGCTAATTAGCTAAATCCGTGGTATTTGGGGTTTTTTTCATGCAAGCGTATCAGCGCGATTTCATTCGTTTTGCCATCGATCGCGGCGTTTTGCGCTTCGGTGAGTTCACCCTGAAGTCCGGGCGCACCAGTCCTTACTTCTTCAACGCCGGCCTGTTCAACTCGGGCTCGGCCCTGGCGCAACTGGGGCGTTTCTACGCTGCAGCCATCGCCGAAAGCGGCATTCCCTTCGACGTTCTGTTCGGCCCGGCCTACAAAGGCATCCCGCTGGCGGCAACCACCGCCGTGGCACTGGCCGAGCATCACGACCGTGATCTGCCATGGTGCTTCAACCGCAAGGAAGCCAAGGCCCACGGCGAAGGCGGCAGCCTCGTTGGCGCTCCGCTGACCGGCGACGTGCTGATCATCGACGACGTGATCACCGCAGGCACCGCGATCCGTGAAGTGATGCAAATCATTGCTTCGCAGGACGGCGCCAAGGCTGCCGGCGTGCTGATCGCGCTGAACCGTCAGGAGCGTGGCAACGGTGAGTTGTCGGCGATTCAGGAAGTCGAGCGTGATTTCGGCATTCCGGTGATCAGCATTGTGTCGCTGAATCAGGTGCTGGAGTTCCTCGCGGATGATCCGCAGCTCAAGCAGCACTTGCCAGCCGTGGAAGCGTACCGCGCCCAGTTTGGCGTCTGATAAGACATCATTCTGTAGGAGCTGCCGAAGGCTGCGATCTTTTGATTTTTTTTTTTAAGATCAAAAGATCGCAGCCTTCG
>NZ_RWIL01000153.1:0-23284 GCF_009764635.1 Pseudomonas sp. PB103
TGCGATCTTTTGATTCTGTTTTTAAAAGACAAGATCAAAAGATCGCAGCCTGCGGCAGCTCCTACTAGTATGTGTTTTTTTCAGATTACGCAGTGCCCATGTTTCCCCAAGCCCCCCTCGAACACCTTCATCTGGACTGGCTGAGCGCCGCCGGTATTGAAGTGGCCATCCTGCGTCTCGACCAGATCGACCCGCTGATCAGCGGCAACAAGTGGTTCAAACTCGTCGAACATCTCAAGGCCGCCGAGCGCAACGGGGCCGAAGGCATCATCAGCCTCGGCGGTGCGCACTCCAATCATCTGCATGCGTTGGCAGCGGCGGGGAAACGGCTGGGGTTTAAAACCGTGGGGCTGTTGCGCGGGCATGCGCAGGAAACGCCGACGGTGCAGGATCTGCAGGCGTTTGGCATGCAACTGCACTGGCTGGGTTACGGCGGCTATCGGGCGCGGCACGAGCCCGGGTTCTGGGAACCTTGGCTGGCGCAATATCCATCGCTACACGCGGTGCCCGAGGGCGGCGGTGGTTTGAGTGGTGCGCTCGGTTGTGTTGCGCTGAAGGCGCAGGTTGATGCGCAGTTGAGCGCGTTGGGCTGGCGCAATTATCACGCCTGGTGGCTGGCGTGCGGCACCGGCACGACATTGGCCGGGTTGGTGCTGGCGGAGGCGGGGGCGCATCCGGTGTTCGGCGCGCTGGCGGTGCCGGAAGATCATGGTGTGGCACCCCAGGTCGAGGCGATTTTGCGCGAAGCCGGGATGGCCAATGCGGGGTATGCGTTGATTGAGGCCAGCCGTGGTGGTTTTGCCAAGGTTGATTCGGGGTTGCTGGCGTTTATTGAACAGACCGAACAGGCCAGCGGTGTGCCCTTGGAACCGCTTTATACCGGCAAAGCGTTGCTGGCCCTCAAGGAACAGATAGAGGCAGGCAGATTTGCCAGCGGCACGCGACTGGTCTTCGTCCACACTGGCGGTCTGCAGGGCAGACGCGGATTCAGCACCTATCCCTGACCGCACCCTGTTTCTGTCATATGGAGATCTATTGTGGCGAGGGGATTTATCCCCGCTGGGCTGCGAAGCAGCCCCAATTCAGCCCACACTGTTCAGCCTGACACACCGCGTTTTGAGGTTTTGGGGCTGCTTCGCAGCCCAACGGGGATAAATCCCCTCGCCACAATGGTTTGCATTGCCCCAGATAGATTCCATTGCCAGGCACAATGGTCTGCATTGCCCCAGATAGATCCCGGCAGGTTTACCCGCGCTTCGGCATCATCCGTAGCAACGTGTTATCCCTCACCACATAATGGTGATAGATCCCTGCCAGCGCATGCAGACCGATCAGCCAGTAACCGATCGTGGCGATCAGCACATGCCAGTACTCAATCTGTTTGGCGAAGTCTTTGTTTTCCGCGACCAGCAACGGCAGATCAAAACCATAGAACATCACCTGATGCCCCTCGGCGCTGGTGATCAGCCAGCCAAGTATCGGCATGCTGATCATGAACAGGTACAACGCCCAGTGCATCAGCCGCGCCAATACGGTTTGCCATTGTGGCGAGGCGGGGAAGATCTTCGGTGCCGGGCCGAGGCTGCGCGCGAGCAGGCGAAACCACACCAGCACGAATACGGTCAGGCCCAGCATGTAATGCACTTCACGGATCAGCGTGCGCCCGCCGCTGCCTTTGGGGAAGAGGCCGCGCAATTCCATGCTGGCGTACACCAGCACCAGCAGCACCAACATCAGCCAATGCAGCATGACCGACACGGTGCTGTAACGCGATTCGGAACTTGTCCACGGCATACAGTGTTCCTCTCGGTTCAGGGTTTCATCGCACCGTTTCTCTGACGGCACGCCTTAACTGTAAACCCCCCTGGGCATTTCTGCTGAACGAAACAGAAGTTTTAATGTGCTGTTTTTACAAAGTTATTAGTGTTTGCGGTTTGCGGACTTTAGTGCTGCGGGTGTAACCGGTTGTTGTTTATATCTTGAATCTGTAGAGAGTTTGATTGGCGTTGTTTGATCCGATAATGTTGCGGGCAGTTGTTGCTTTCAAATCGCTTGATTTAATAAGTGATGCTGTTGATAACTTACTTAAAAGGACTTAAAGATGACTTTTTGTATTCTTCTGAATCGCAAACATAGTAAAAACATTGTAAAAAAAGCGATGGCAAAGCCACCGATATCTCGACCGAAGCCCGTGGGCAGCAAACCGCCAGTAACCCGACCCACCACACCTCCGGTCAAGCCACCCGTGGTTCCGGCCAAGCCGCCAGTCAAGCCGCCAGTCAAACCTGGACCGGTCAAACCGCCTGTGAAGCCGCCGGTCAAACCACCCGTGAAGCCACCTGTCACTCCGGGGGCGCCTGGCACCAAACCACCGGTCAAGCCAGCGCCACCGGGCACCAAACCACCCGTGAATGCCCGTCCGCCAATGCCGTGGCCTACCTTGAACATCAACATTGATCCGGTGGCGCTGATTAACCTGATCAGCGCCCTCGGCAGTATTCGCCAGCCGGATGGATCGACCACACTGAGCGATGGCAGCATCGTCGATGCCGGAAAAACCAAAGTTACCCGCCCCGACGGGATCATTCAGCATGCTGACGGCCGGGTCGAGCATCCTGATGGCCGCATCGTTTGGCCGGATGACACCGTGGAATATCGAGATGGTCGTATCGTCTGGGCTGACGGCACCGAGCAACTAGCGGATGGTTCGATTCGTTATCCCGATGGATTGAAATATGATGCAGATGGCAATCTTGTTGTTGATTGAATGTTACTGTTTTGATTTGAAAGACTGTTCGGCTTTAACAGCTTGAAACCGATCAGGTGTTTAATGTGATCAATAAAAAACCGCCAACTTTTTATCAGTTGGCGGTTTTTTTTACTCTACCTTAATCGTTTTGCGGCATCTCACCCTTGGCCAGGCGCTTGTTGATGTCAGCAATCACTTCCGGCAGGTCAGTGATGGTGTCGATCATGTAGTGCGGACGCGAGCCTTCGAAAAGGGCGTGGATACGCTTGCGCTCAGTGGCCAGTTCATCACTGCCCAGTGCGCGGAAGCCCTCGTAATCGAGGCCCAGCGCATTGCCCGAGCAGATCAGCGCGACCGTCCACATCCCGGCGCGACGGCCTTCGAGGATGCCCGGCACGGTGTCGTCGATCTTCACGCAGGCGCCGACGTCGTCGATGCCCAGTGCAATCACGTTGGCCAGCGCCTGAGCCGGCCATGGGCGACCGTTCGGCACTTCGTCGGTGGCGACCACGTGGTCGGCGACGTAACCGTTGGTGGCGGCCAGTTCGACGACTTTGTCCATGACCTGTTTCGGGTAGCCGGAGCAGGAACCGATCTTGATCCCTTGCTGACGCAGGGTGGCGATGGTTTCCAGCGCGCCGGGAATCAGCGCCGAGTGCTCGGCGATCTTCTCGATCTGCAACGGCATGAAGCGGTTGTAGATCGCGGTGACGTCATCATCGGTCGGCGTGCGGCCGAAAACCTTGCGATAACGCTCGGCGACTTGCGGCTGATCGCAGAGGGTGCGGATGTGGTCCCACTTGCCCATGCCCATCGGGCCACGGGCTTCTTCGATGGAGACTTGTACGTCGAATTCGGCGAAGGCTTCGACGAAGATTTGCGTCGGCGCGAAAGAGCCGAAATCGACCACGGTGCCGGCCCAGTCGAGGATGGCGGCTTGCAGCTTGCTTGGATTGACGTAGTTCATGGCAACAATTCCTAGGGAGAACGAGCTATTCAAAAGGTTCGGCGATCCTGTGGGAGCGGGCTTGCCCGCGATGGGGCCCTTTCAGTCGACATTTGTGCTGAATGTCAGACCGCTATCGCGGGCAAGCCCGCTCCCACAGGGATCGAGTCGGTTCAGATGTCGAGGACTTCCATCTCGCGCAGTACTTCGCCGACCGCCGCCACGGCCTGGCGCATTTCGTCCGGGCTGACGTGGCCGATGCAGCCGACGCGGAAGGTTTCGACTTGAGTGAGCTTGCCCGGATAAAGGATGTAACCCTTGGCCTTGACCCGTTCGTAGAAATCCTTGAACTGATAACGCGGATCGCTCGGTGCATGGAACGTGGCAATAATCGGCGCCTGAATCGCTGCCGGCAGAAAGCTGCGCAAACCCAGCTTGCCCATCTCTTCCATCAGCGCCTGGCAGTTGGCGGCGTAACGCGCATGCCGCGCCGGCAAACCACCTTCTTCGTTGTATTGCAGCAGGGCTTCGTGCAGCGCCGCGACCACGTGGGTCGGCGGGGTGAAGCGCCATTGACCGGTCTTCTGCATGTAAGCGTGCTGGTCGAACAGGTCCATCGCCAGCGAATGCGAGTTGCCGGCCGCAGCGGCCAGCGCCTCTTTGCGGGCGAAGACAAAGCCCATCCCCGGCACGCCTTCCAGACACTTGCCAGACGCGGCGATCAGCGCGTCGAACGGCACCTTCTGCGCGTCCACCGGCAGCGCGCCGAAGGAGCTCATGGCGTCGATGATCAGGCGTTTGCCGTGTTGCGCAACAACCTGGGCGATTTCCGGCAGCGGATTAAGAATCCCGGTACTGGTTTCGCAATGAATCAGCGCGACGTGAGTGATATCAGCGTCGGCGCGCAGCAGACGATCGACGTCGGCGGCGGTGGTCGGTTCGTCTTCAGCGGTTTCAAAGGTGCTGAACGAGCGGCCAAGTACTTCGCAGATTTTCGCCAGGCGCTTGCCGTAGGCACCGTTGATCAGCACCAGCACTTTGCCGTCACGCGGCACCAACGTGCCGATCGCCGCCTCGACGGCAAAGGTGCCGCTGCCCTGTAACGGCACGCAATGGTGAGTGGCGGCGCCGTTGAGGATCGCCAGCAATTGTTCGCACAGGCTGGCGGTCAGTTGATTGAAGCGGTCATCCCATGACCCCCAGTCGACCATCATCGCCTGGCGGGTGCGGGCCGAAGTGGTCAACGGGCCGGGAGTGAGCAGGATGGGTTCGGCAATACTCATTCGTGTGTCCTCGGATAGCGCTGTGGGATGAAGCTACGGGGCATACGTTGCAATTCGCCGTTGCATCAATCAAATTGTTTGTTGTTATGCCAGCCATCAGTGAGAGTTATTCATGAACCTGTTTCAACTGCGCGCCTTCGACGCCGTGGCCCGCGAAGGCAGCTTCACCCGCGCCGCTGCGCGGTTGTTCATCAGTCAGCCGGCGGTCACCGGGCACATCAAGGCCCTGGAGGAGCACTACCAGATCACCCTGTTGCGGCGTACCGCGCGACGGGTGGAGTTGACGGAGGAGGGCACCAAACTCGCGGCGATCACCCGTGCGATGTTTGGTCTGGCAGAAGAGGCGCAGGCGATGCTCGAAGCCAACCGGCAACTGCTCACCGGTCGGCTGGAAGTGGCAGCGGACGGCCCGCATATGGTCATGCCGATGCTCGCCAGCCTGCGCGCACGCTACCCGGGCATCACGGTGAATTTGCGTTTGGGCAATGCCCAGGAAACCTTGGCGGCGTTGTTGTCGGAACACGCGGACGTGGCCGTGCTGACCGAGGTTGAACCGCGCAAGGGCCTGCACCTGCAAGCGCTGAGCGAATCACGAATTTGCGCGTTGGTGCCGGCCGCGCATCCATGGGCAACGCGCAGCGGTGAGGTGAAACTCAAGGAACTGGACCAAGTGATCATGGTGCTGCGTGAGCCGAGCTCGATCACCCGGCGTACGTTTGACGACGCCTGCGCGCAGGCTGCTATTCATCCACGGGTGTTGCTGGAACTGGACAGCCGCGAGGCGGTGACGGAAGCCGTGGCCGCGGAGCTGGGCGTGGGCGTGGTGTCATCGGTGGAAGTCAGCCATGACCCGCGCGTGGTGGCGATTCCGATCGTCGGGGAGGGGTTGGTCAACCGCCACATGATTGGCTGCATGGAACGGCGCCGGGAGTTGCGCTTGATTCAGGCGTTTTTCGGCCTGGCACCGGGCTGAGTCAGGCGATTGCCAATTGCGGCTGCGCGGGCAGGGTCGCTGTACGTGTTCGGCTGATTTCGATTCTCGGGTAATCCGCTTGGCGCAATTGCATGGCTTCAAGCTGAGTCAGCGCGGCGTCGGGATTATTCAACGGCAGCGTTTGCAGCAGCTTTACATCGAGATTCCACCACTGACTCTTGAGCAGCCTTTCGATGGTCTGCGGGTCATGCCGGTACTTGATGATTTTCGCCGGGGTGCCGGCAACGATCGCGTAAGGCGGTACATCCTGGGTCACCAGCGCGCGCGTCGCAATAATTGCACCGGTGCCGATCTGTACGCCTTCCAGAATCATCGCGCTGTGACCGATCCACACGTCGTGGCCAATCGTCACGTCGGCCACCACCGGGTCGAACGTCAGGGCCGTGTCGGTGTACTGAAAGGGATGTGAGCTCAGCCAGTCGGTGGGATGCGAACTCTTTTGCTGGCCGATGAAGCAGCGCGTGCTGATCGAGCAGAAGCGACCGATGGAGGACACGGCAGACAGCACGCAATCACTGCGGATGTAAGTGTGCGCGCCGATCGCCAAGCGTTTCGACTCGATCACGACATGGCCGATGCTGACGTGTTCTTCGAGTGTCAGGATCGAGCGTTTGTGCAACGAAGACATGCCGCCGGCGACTTTGCAGTCGTGCTGGCGAATCCATTTCTTCCAGAGGTGATCACGAACCAGATTTATTATTTTTTTCACGATGCGTACTTGGATTCCGTGGCGCTTATCAGCGAGTGGTACTGAGAAATATCCTGTCACAGGTGCCTTGGCGCCAGTGTAGCCGACGATCTCGATTCGCCTTAACCGGAAAATGCCGAATCAGCTCAGACTTTCGCGCACCATTTCCAGAAATGTCGCCACTACTCGCCGCGAACTCTGTTCGCGCAGGCACACCAGTGTTTCCGTCAGCCGTCGCGTGCAGTCGATGATCGGCAACGCACACACCCGCGAGTCCGCGCCGAATTCCGCCGCCGACACCACGCCGACGCCAATCCCCACCACCACGGCTTCACGCGCCGCTTCACGCCCCTCGACCTGAATCGCCGGGCGAATGCGAAACCCGGCCCGGGCCATTTCCTCTTCCAGTGTCTGCCGCGTTACCGAACCGTGTTCGCGCAGCACCAGCGGCGTGTCGTCGAGATCCGCCAGGCAGATCGACTCGCGCTCGGCCCACGGATGATTGCGCGACACAAACGCGACCATCGGATCGTTACGCAACGGAACACAGAGCAGGCGTTCATCGCTGACGTCACGCCCGAGCAGCGCCAGATCGGCCTGATAGTTGAACAGGCGAAACAGCGATTCGTCGGTGTTGCCGGTCTCGATCTTCACGCTGATCCCCGGATAGCGCTCGCAGAAGCGCGCGATCTGCGGCAGCACGTGCACCGGCGCATCCACCGCGAGAATCAGGCTGCCGGTCTGCAAGGCCTGGGATTCCTGCAGCAATTCCTGCGCTTCGGCTTCAATTACAAACAGCCGTTGCGTGATCGCCAGCAAGCGCTCGCCCAAATCGGTCAGGCGCACGGAACGTTTATTGCGGTGAAACAGCAAGACACCGAAACGCTCCTCCAATTTGCGCACCTGGTCGGATATCGCTGGCTGCGTGAGAAAAAGGCGCTCGGCGGCTTTGGTGAAGCTTCCATGCACGGCCACCGCGTGGAAGGCTTTGAGTTGGGCGTGGGAGACTGCCATGGCGACTCCTGGTGCGGGGAAGGCTCAGTAACAAGCTGAGCTTATGTGTGAAATACGATAAATCGATTTTATTTATTAAACAGTAATTGCTTTGATCGGCTCACGCCATCGCTGACTGCTCGGTCGAGCAGCAAGATTGGCCATGAGCCTGTGCGTGCAACAGCAGGCCTCATCTGACCGGTATCGCCACAGGGAAGGGTGGTATCGCAGTGCTCAACAATAAAAACACAGGCGTTTTGCTTAACGATTCTGCCGGCACACTCACACCCTGAGGTCAGAACCACAATGAACAAGCACATCGGCACCATCGCACGTTGGCGCGTGCAGATTTTCGCGATTACCTGGCTGGCGTACGCCGCGTTCTACTTCACCCGCAAAGCCTTTTCGGTGGCCAAACTGGGCATCGCCGAAGACCCCACCTTCATGCTCGATAAAATGGCCATGGCCAACCTCGACGCCATCTACCTGGCGGCGTATGCCGTGGGCCAATTCACCTGGGGCATGCTCGCCGACCGCTTTGGCCCACGGGTCGTAGTACTCGGCGGCTTGCTGATTTCCGCCGCAGCGGCGCTGGTGATGGGCAGTTACGCGACGCTACCGATCTTCGCTACGTGCATGCTGATACAAGGTTTGGCGCAGTCCACCGGATGGTCGGGGTTGTGTAAAAACCTTGGCAGTTTCTTCCCCGCCAAACAACGCGGACGGGTGCTGGGTTTGTGGAGTTCCTGCTACGCGTTTGGTGGTCTGGTGGCCTCGCCGTTTGCCGGCTGGTGGGCGTACACGCTGGTCGGCAGTTGGCACGCGGCGTTTATTTCCAGTGCGGTGGTGGTCGCCGTGGTCGCGGTGTTGTTCTTTATCTTCCAGCGCAACAAACCGGAGGACGTCGGCCTGCCGGAAGTGGATCCAGAGCCGATACTCAGCGCCGCGGAAATCGAAGCCAACAGCAAGCTCAGCGTCTGGGAACCATTGAAGGAAATCCTGCGCAACCGCACGGTGCTGGTCCTGGGCCTGGCGTATTTCATGTTGAAACCGGCGCGTTACGCGATTCTGTTGTGGGGCCCGGTGATCGTGTTTGAACAGATGCCAAGTGTCGGCAAGGTCGGCGCGGCGATCATTCCCACCTCGTTTGAACTGGCCGGGTTGCTCGGGCCGATCTTGATCGGTCTGGCCTCGGACAAACTGTTCGGCGCCCGGCGCATGCCGGCCTGCGTGCTGAGCCTGCTGGCGCTGACCGTGACGCTGGCGCTGTTTATGGGCGCGCTGCACACCGGCAGCGTGTTGCTGGTGGTCGCGCTGTTGTTTGTCATGGGCCTGACTTTGTACGGTCCGGATTCGATGATCAGCGGTGCGGCCGCTATCGACTTCGGCAAAGCCAAGGCCGGCGCCACGGCGGCCGGTTTCGTCAACGGCTGCGGCTCGGTCGGCGCGGTGCTCGGTGGTTTGCTGCCGGGTTACTTCGACTCAGTGACGGTGTTTATCGTCTTCGCCGGTTGCGCGCTGTTCTCGGCGCTGGTGCTGATCCCTCACTGGAACAGCCGCCCGGTCGGCGTGATGGAGCCGCGCGCCTCGATTCCCAATTGCCGGTTGACGATCAAACCCCTGCGTTCCTGAAACCCCTTTGCCTCGCGGCCTGCTGCGGCATTCGCGGCAGGCTGTGACGTGGCCCACTGACTGGAGAAAACCCATGAGACCGTTTTGGCTGGAGCAGGCCTTGCAGGCTGACACGTCGCCGACGTGCCCGTCGCTGCAAGGCGAAGTACGCACCGACGTGTGCATCGTCGGCGGTGGTTACACCGGGTTGTGGACAGCGATCATGCTCAAGCAGCAGAACCCTGAACTCGATGTACTGCTGATCGAAGCCGATATCTGCGGCGCCGGCGCCAGTGGCCGTAATGGCGGCTGTGCGCTGTCGTGGTCGGCGAAATATTTCACCCTTGAGCGCCTGTTTGGCGTCGAAGAAGCGGTGCGTCTGGTCAAGGAGTCGGAGCGCAGCATCCACGCCATTGGCGAGTTCTGTGAACAGTACGGCGTCGATGCCGATTACCGTCTCGACGGCACGCTGTACACCGCGACCAACCGCGCGCAGGTCGGTTCGACGGATGCAGTGATCGCCGCTCTGGAGCGTAACGGCATCAACTCGTTCACCCAGCGGCCGGTCGCCGATGTGCAGCGCATGGCCGGTTCTGCCAAACATCTGGAGGGCTGGTTCTCGCCGGCCGCCGCCAGCGTGCAACCGGGCAAACTGGTGCGTGGCTTGCGCCGAGTGGCGCTGCAATTGGGGGTGAAAATCCACGAAAACACGGCGATGACCGGGCTGGAAGAGGGGCGCCCGGCGCGTCTGCAGACGCCGCAGGGCAACATCGTCGCCGACCGCGTGGTGCTGGCGATGAATGCCTGGATGGCTCGCGCCTTTGCGCAGTTCGAGCGCAGCGTGGCGATTGTTTCGAGCGACATGCTGATCACCGAACCGCGTCCGGATCTGTTGCAGGAGATTGGTTTGACCAGCGGCGTCAGCGTGCTTGATTCACGGATTTTCGTGCACTACTACCACAACACCCCGGACGGCCGGATCATGCTCGGCAAGGGCGGCAATACTTTCGCGTTTGGTGGGCGGATGCTGCCGGTGTTTGATCAGCCGTCGCCGTATGCCGGATTGCTCAAGCGCAGCCTCGATGACTTCTTTCCGGCGTTCAGTGATGTGAAGGTCGATGCGACGTGGAACGGGCCGTCAGATCGCTCGGTCACCGGGTTGCCGTTCTTCGGCCAGATGAGCAGCAGCGGCAATGTGTTTTACGGGTTTGGTTATTCCGGCAGCGGGGTAGGGCCTTGTCACATGGGCGGGCAGATTCTGGCGTCGCTGGTGCAGGGCCTGGACAATCCGTGGACGCGTTCGCCGATTGTTAATGGACCGCTGGGGTATTTTCCGCCGGAGCCGATTCGTTACCTCGGCTCGCTGATGGTGCGCAACGCCATCCGCCGCAAGGAACGCGCCGAAGATCATGGCCACCGGCCACGGCATCTGGACGTGCGCCTGGCAAAATTCGCCGCTGCCGCTGGCAAAGCCGACAAAGCCTGAAACCCCAGACACACCCCCCTGTAGGAGCTGCCGAAGGCTGCGATCTTTTGATTTTGTTTTTTTAGAATCAAGATCAAAAGATCGCAGCCTTCGGCAGCTCCTACAGGGAGGGTCAGGTGCGGTTCAGTAGCCAATCGAGCAACAGGCTGTTTTCGCCCGTTTGCAGTGTTTGTTGCCGTGGCACATCGCGTTGCGTACCCAGACACAAAATCGGTCGATCCGGATCGCTGTCGAGAAAACTCACCCACACCTCGCTGCCCGTGCGGGGCAGTTCGTGGGCCGCGAGGCGGCCGTGGGCGTGGGTCAAGGCGATCGGCAGCCATATACCCTGATCGTCGCCGACGGCTGACGCCGGCCACACACTCACGTTGATCCGCCCCTGCTCATCGAGACGGGCCGGCAGCCCGGTGGGGCCGAGCACGCGGGCCAGATGATAGCCGGGAATTCGCGGTCGGGCTTGCTTGAGCGGCGGACGAAAGTCGGTCGACCAAGGCAGGGCACTGAAGTCGTTGTGATAGCGGTACTCGACTGGCGTAGGGTCAAGAATCGATGGCTGTTGCCCGTGATGACGCAGTTCAGTGATCAACCACTGTTCGTTGAACCCGCTGACAGGGTGCCGGGTCACCTGCAGCAGATGGCCACTGCGCAGTTGACGGCTGTCGCTGCGGCCATGGATCGAACGATATTGGCAGCGCTGGCGCTCCAGATGGCGGCGACTGCGCTGTTCGGCATGGCGCTGTTGCGCGGACATCGTGCTTACACTCGGGGCGGCGACGGTTTGATTGGCAGCGTCTTCGCCGCCAGCCTGTTGTCCACGGTTTCGGACATCGTGCTGAGGCACTGATGGCGCAGCATCGTGTCGTTGAAACAGACTGTTTACCCGTGGCGTTTCCCCGTCGTCGGTGTTGAACGGAATCAGCACCAGCGTCTGTGGCAGGCTCAAACTGTCGTCGGCAAACACCACGACATGCCCCTCAGGACCGTGTTCGAAGTGATAGTGGATGCCTTCTTCTTCGCACAATCGCTGCAGCAACGCCAAGTCGCTTTCTTCGTACTGGATGCAGAAGTCGCGCGGTGGATAGTGGCCGACGGTCAATTCGATGCGAAAACTGTCGGCCGGCAGGTCATGCTCCGCTAGCAGCTGCGCGATGATCGCCGGCACACTCGACTGCACAAACACTCGACGAACCGGCGACTGCGCCAGACGTTGCAAGTGTGGCACCAGGACCAGGCGATAGCCGACGCGATGGCTACCCCGATGGTCGCAAGTGACGCAATGGATCACGCCATGAACGCCTTGCTGTTCACCCATGCGCAGAAAAGCAGGCTGATGCAGCAACGCGTCCGGCGGTATCGCCGGCGCCAGGCCAATGACTTCCACGTCAAACCGGAAAGGCTGATTCAGTGCTTCCTCGCCACTGAAACGCAGCACCGGCAGGCGTAACTCGCCATCGGTCAGGGTCAGGGTGAACGGACTTTCCTTGTCATTGAGCATTCGCACAGGTTCTGTCAGGCAATACGGACGGCAGAGGGTACGAAACCGCAGCGCTGAATAGTCATCGCAAGAGGCCTTTTCAGAATCGCCCTACAACGTGTGGTGAAGATGTCGATTCGCCAATCAATATTTTTGGTCGATTGCCGACTTTAGGCCGTATAAACTTGGCGCCACGCGTCGGCCAATAGATGTCTCGGCGCCACAGATCAAGAGAGTGAGTAATGGGCGCACAGTGGAAGGTTAAACACAAAGAAGCGGCAGCCAACGCCAGGGGCAAAATCTTCGGCAAACTGGTGAAAGAAATCACCATTGCTGCGCGCAACGGTGCCGATACCGCCACCAACGCACACTTGCGTCTGGTGGTTGAACAGGCCAAGAAAGCCTCGATGCCGAAAGAAACCCTCGACCGCGCCATCAAGAAAGGCGCCGGTCTGCTGGGTGAAGCGGTGCAATACCATCGCGTGACCTACGAAGGTTTCGCCCCGCACCAGGTGCCGCTGATCGTCGAGTGCGTGACCGACAACGTCAACCGCACCGTGGCAGAAATCCGCGTCGCGTTCCGCAAGGGCCAGCTGGGCGCTTCCGGTTCGGTCGCGTGGGATTTCAACCATGTCGGCATGATCGAAGCCTCGCCGGACACCCCGGACGCCGATCCGGAAATGGCCGCGATCGAAGCCGGTGCCCAGGATTTCGAGCCGGGCGAAGACGGCGCCACGCTGTTCATCACCGACCCGACTGACCTTGATGCCGTGCAGAAAGCGTTGCCGGAGCAAGGCTTCACCGTATTGTCGGCCAAGCTTGGCTACCAGCCGAAAAACCCGGTGACCGGGTTGAGCGATGAGCAGATGGCTGAAGTCGAGGCGTTCCTCGAAGGCCTCGATAACCATGATGACGTGCAGGATATGTTTGTCGGTCTGGCTGGCTGATTTGTTTCGCCAGTGATGGGCTCATCGCGGGCAAGCCCGCTCCCACAGGTTTTTGCGCAGTTCACATATTTTGTGCACGACACGGACACTGTGGGAGCGGGCTTGCCCGCGATTGACCGCGCAGCGGTCACAGATTTTCAAGTTCGCGCAACACTTCACTGAACCCCGGTCGCGCCAGCACCTGCGCCTGGCAGCAACGCCGTTCCAGCTCCTCCCAAAGTAAACGCTGTTCGGCACTCAGCCCCGAATCGATACGCGCCAGCAATTCCCCCAACAAGATCCCGAACGCGCGCACCTCAATGCGCTGCAGCGCCCGTGTCTGTGCGTTATCGGTGGTGGCATGGAACGACGCCCCGCCAAAATCCCCCAGAAGACAATCGCCCCGGTCGTTCAACAAAATGTTGTGCCCGTACAGGTCACCGTGGGTAATGCCTTGCTCATGCAGATGTTCCGCTGCCGAAGCAATGCCCTTGGCAACGCGTAAGGCAACCTCGGCCGTGAAGCGCAGGTCATCGGCATAAACATCCCGCGAGCACGAGGCCAGGCTTGGCAATCCGGCGAGGTTGTGAAAACTCAGGTCAATCAGTTGCATCACCAGCCCTTGCTGACCCTCGGGGTGACCGTTGATACGTCCTTCAACACGGATCAGGTTCGGGTGCAAGCCAGCGGTAATGCACGCGTTCATCTCGTGCAACGGTGAGCCGTCGCTGGTCATTTCACCTTTGTACAACTTCACCGCGACCGGTTTCAGCGAGCCATCGGCTTGCTGCCAGTTCGCCCGGGAAATCACCCCGGAGGCGCCTTCGCCGAGTTTCTGCTCCAGGCGCAATGCCGACCAATCAATCAGCGGCGTGGCTTCCAGTGCGGCGGCATCGGCTTCGGTTTCCAGCGGATTACCGGCGTAGGCCAGCCATGTCAGGCTCGGCAAGCTCAGCAGCCACTGCGGCAGTTCACTTAACTGGTTGACCGAGATGCGCAGCAGCTCCAATCGATGGCAGTTGCGCAGCGATTCAGGCAGCGCTTGCAGACGATTGCCCGAGAGCATGAGTTTTTGCAGATAAGGGCGCTCGCCCAATTCAGTCGGCAGGGTTTCGATGCAGTTGTCGGTCAGGATCAACCAGCGCAGCAGCGGTGGCAGCGCGGCGCCGGGGACTTCGACGATGCGATTGGCCTTGAAGCCGACCATCGTCAGCGCCGCACATTGGCCGAGGCAGGCGGGCAGTGCGGTGAAAGGATTGTCCGAGCAAAACAGCACGCGCAGGCGGGTCAGGCGATGCAGATCATCCGGCAGGCTGCTGAGTTTATTGCCGCTGAGGTTGAGGATTTCGAGGGTGTCGGCCAGCTCGAAAATCTCGCGCGGAAACTCGGTCAGCCCGCAAGACAGATCCAGTCGCGTGATGCCCGACAACTCGCCGGCGCGTAATTGAGCAAGGGTGTGCATGTAGGTGTTCACTTTTTGAAAAAGGCCAGTGGCGCGAGGCGCTGGGGAATGGGCGCCATGATAACGGCAAAGCCTTGATTTGAGGCTGCTCAGATCCAGTAGACACCCCACACCCTGTGGGAGCGGGCTTGCCCGCGATGAGGCCCTTTCAATCGAAATAGATGTTGAATGTAAGTCCGCCATCGCTGGCAAGCCAGCTCCCACAGGGTTTTGGGGTGTCAGGCGGGGTCGTGGATAACCTGTAGCTGTCCTAACCGGCTACGCGTGCGCCCCAGGTCGATCGCATCGCCGCCAAGGCTTTCGCACAGCGACTGTCGACCGATCAGTGTCAGGTGTTTGTCCTGGTCGTAGAGCACGTCAATCAGGTTGATGAAGCGTTGTTGCGCGGCAATCGAGCAGTCGCCCAGCAGCGGTAAATCGTCAATCACCCAGTGGTCGAAACGCCGGCACAACTGCAGATAGTCCATCACTGCGGTCGGCTGCTCACACAGATCAGCGAACGTAAACGCCACGCGTCGGCCTTCACTCAAACGTGCGCGAAACTGCCGGGTACCGACGGCCAGCGACAGCGGTGGCGCATCTTGCGTCGGCAGATCCAGAGCCTGGCGCTGGGCCGCTGTGCCCGGCCACACATAATGGCCGTGGGTAAAAACCTGGTGTTCATGGTTGCGCGCGAGACTGCGGTAATCATGCGGGCCGCCGACTTCCATCACCTGCATGCGCGTATTGATCAGCTCGATCACCGGTTTGAAACGCGCGTGATAGAGCGGATTGGGCAGTAAACCTTCGGGCGGATAGTTGGAGGTCACCAACAACAGAATGCCGCGCTGGAACAGTGCCTTGAACAGCCGGGTGATGAGCATCGCATCGCCGATGTCATGCACATGAAATTCGTCGAAACACAGCACCCGACAGTCCGCCAGCAATTCATCGAGCGTGGTGGCGAGGGCATCGTCCTGCTCGCGATGGCTGAACATGCCCTGATGCAATTGCGCGAAGAATTGATGGAAGTGCAGACGGCGTTTCTCGGTGATCGGCAATGCCTGGAAAAAACCGTCGAGCAGCCAGCTCTTGCCGCGCCCGACCGCGCCGTACAGGTAAAGACTCGGCGGCGTGCGCGCCGTGGCACCGAACAGCAGGCTGGCCTGCTGCGCCATGCAATCGATCACCTGTTGCTGGCTGTGGCTGAGGGTATAGCCCTGATTGTGTGCCTTGTGCCGAAAGTAATCGCGGATCGACTCGGCGCTGGCGTCATGCCCGGCGCTGGCGTGCATGTTTCGGCCGAACAGGCGGCGCAACGTCGACCAGCGTTGCTTCAGTCGAGTGGATTTTGGCGGTCGGGCGGGCACGCTGGGCTGACTCCGTATTGGTCGAACCGGCTCCACGGAGCGCGGCGGCCTAGTGTAACCAGACGCAAAGTAATGCTTCCAGCAGCTCTGCACGGGAGTGGGCGATCACTGAACAGTATTTTGCCGGTTGTATAGCTATTGGCAGTGGCCATTGCGCGGTGTGGTCAACCTTTCGAAACATATCCCGCCGGTTGCATGGATCCAATCGACTGGCGCAATCGCCGTGTGTTGCTAACCTGAAACACAGTAACGACAACGCAAGCGATCGCTGACAAGGAATGGAGCAGTGAATGCACGGGTGGTCATGGGCCTGCTGGGGGTGCTGGGCGCACCGGTCTACGCGGCGGATCTTCAAGTCGAAGTGCGCGTCGATGTGCAACGTGGCTGCCAGTTGATCGGCCAGCAACGTGAAGCGGGAATCGAGCAACTCGGTGTGCTGGATTTCGGCAGCACCGCGCGCCTCGATGATCCGGCCGGGCTGCTGGGCGCGGCGTTGACCAATCAACGCCTGCCACGGCTGGAGTGCAACCCGGACACGCCGTATCAAATGCGCGTCGATGGCGGTCTGCATGGCGGTGTCGGTGAGGTTCGCTACATGCTCGGCGGGGCGGACAGCCAGCCGATTCCGTACCGCCTGTATCAGGACGCCGCGCGGCGGATTCCGCTGGTGGTGGATGTACCGGTCAGCGGTCGAGTGCCGGACACTGGCACGGTGGAATTGCCGCTGTACGCGCGGATCGAGCGTCTGGCGCAGGTGCCACGGGTCAGCCGCTATTCGGATCTGATCAAGGTCACCGTCACTTGGTGATCAGCGCATTTTAACGGGCAACCCTGAGGATTCGGGTTGTGCAGCAATGGCGTTCAATGATGAACGCAGGGGTTGGAGTCACCTGAAGGAGTAGGGACGGGCGCATGACAGGCAAGTACTGGATGGTCATGGCGGCAGGTACGCTGGCATTACTCGCGGACGCTGCGCAGGCAGCGGTCAGCGGGCAGATTCATGCGCGGCTGACCCTGATTGCCGGCTGCGAAGTGACCAATAGCAGCAACCCGTCCAGCCCGGTCGGTGAGCTGGGCACCCTCGATTTCGGTCTTCAGGGCCCCACCTGGAACGCGCCGATCAAGGCCAGCCTCGATGGCGACAGCAGCGGCAAACTCAATGTTGCCTGCAACCCTTCGGTCACCGGTTTCACCGTCACCATCGACGGCGGCACCCACGGTGACGGCAATACCCGGCGCCTGAGTAACGGCCGCCAGACCATTCCCTATCAGCTGTTCGTCGATCCCTCCGGTGCCCGGAGCTACAGCATCGGCCAGCAACACAATTTCGCTGTTACCAGCGGTGCGCAGATACCCATTCCGGTATTTGGCTCGGTGGTGGCGAATACCCGCGCGGTACCGGCAGGGGTCTATACCGACACCCTGACGGTGACGCTCGACTGGTAACCCCGTAGAGGACGGACACCATGCGTACGTTTGCATCAAGGATAGGTTTGTCGCTGCTCGGCCTGACGCTGGTTTCCAGTGCCAATGCCGCCACCACGGTCACCGGCCAGATCACCTCCAGCCTGATCCTGATCAGCAGCTGCCAGGTCAACGGCGCTGGCGGCTCCACCGGGCTGAACTTCGGTGCATTGAACTTCGGCACCGCCAATAGCCTGTTCACCACGGCCACCGGGCAAGTGCTGGGCGGCGGTGGCGGGGCGCTGTCGATCCTGTGTTCGAGCGGCACCACGCCGACGGTCAAGGTGCGCGCCGGGGCCAACGACGGCAAATCACCGGGCGGTACGCGGGCGTTGTACGACGGCGTCGCCAACTATGTGCCGTACGACTTGTACACCGACGCCGGGCACTCGCAGCTGCTGGCGATTGACGGCACGATCAACCTCGCCGCCAGCAGCGGTGTCGCGCAAACGGTGAACATCTACGGTCAGGCGGTGGGCAAGGCCGGTCTGCCGGCGGGTACCTACACCGACACCGTCGCTGTCGAACTGACGTTCTGATGCCATGCGCCGGCAGGGATGCGCCGCGCTGCTCCTGCTCTGTGCGGGCAGTGCGCCGCTGACGCTGGACGCGGCGACGAGCCAGAGCTTTCAGGTCAGCGCCACAGTCACCGCTGGATGTCTGGTGGTGGGCGGGGTGTCCAACTATGGCGGGCTGAATTTCGGCTCGCGCTCAGCCTTGGCCACCGGCACGGTGCAGGTCGCGCTGACGGGCGGGGTGCAGCTGCAATGCACGCCGGGGGTGACGTTGAACATGAGCGTCGATGGCGGCCAGTACAACAGCAGTGGCCGGCACATGCAGGTCAACAGTGGCACGGCGCGGGTGGCGTATGCGCTGTTTCGCGATGCGGCATACAGCCAGAGCCTGGGCATCGGTCAGAGTGTGGCGGTGGCCTACAGCGATGCGAACAACATCAGCCTGCCGATTTACGGTCAGGTGCAATTGCCGGGCAACCAGCCCGGGGGGACGTACAGCGACGTGCTGCAGGTGCAGCTGTCGTGGTAAGCGCCGTTTGAATGGCTGACGAGGAGCAGGTGTATGGGGGCAGTTACATTCATTGGGCGTGCGTTTTTTGCGCTGCTCGTCCTCGGGGCAGGCTATGCGCACGCTGCCAGTTCGGTGCTGATCTGGCCGATCGATCCGGTGCTGGAGGCCGATCAACAGGCCAGCGCGTTGTGGCTGGAGAACCGCGGCAACGAGACCGCCAATCTGCAGATCCGCGTGTTCGGCTGGAGCCAGAGCGGTTTCGAGGAGCAATACCAGAATCAACGTGACGTGATCGGCAGCCCGCCGGTGGCGAAGATCGAGCCGGGGCAGAAGCAGCTGGTGCGCCTGACCCGTACCAAAGAAGTGCCGCCGGGGCAGGAACTGGCCTACCGGATCATCATCGACGAAATCCCCTCGGCGCAACCGCCCTCGGCAGACGGCGGCAAGACAGCTGCTGCGATCCGCTTCCAGATGCGTTATTCGGTGCCGCTGTTCGCCTACGGCGCCGGGCTGTGGAGCAAAGAGGACAGCACCCGCCCGCGCGACCCCAAAGGCATTGGCCTGCCGCAATTGAGCTGGCGCACCGTGGCGGTGGACGGCAAGCCTTATGTGGAAGTGCGCAATCAAGGTGCGGTGCATGCGCGATTGACCGATGTCGCGATCAAACAGGGCGGGCAGAGCAAACCGCTGGCGGAAGGGCTGCTGGGTTATGTGCTGCCGGGCGCGGTGATGCGCTGGCCGGCGCCGGCACCAGCGGCGGATGCGGCGTTGCAGGTGCGGGTCAACGGCGCGCCGCAGGTGCAAAACATCAGCCCGGCAAAGTAAGCAACGGTCCGGGTTTCATGTAGAGGTTTTGTGGCGAGGGAGCTTGCTCCCGCTCAGGCGCCAAGCGGTCGTAAATCGAGCCTGCGCGCTGTCTCTGGATAGACCGGATGGGGCCACTGCGCAGCCCGGCGGGAGCAAGCGCTGGCCACAGAGATTGCGTCGGGCCCGATAGACACGGGCTCGGCCACCGCAGTATCAGGAGGATTCAGTCCATTGACGGACGTAATACGTGTATGAGCCGAGGATTGGCTCGCCGTCTTCAGCGTCCGTTGTGGCTCATGACCGGCGCGTGTTGCCTGGTGCTCATTTCACCACTGGAGGCCGGCGAACTGCCGCCGCCACCCAGCGGCATGGAGGCCGTCAGTGATGCTCAGTTGTTTCTCGAACTGGTGGTCAATCAGATGAACACCGGGCGCGTGGTGGCGGTGCAGCAACGCGGCGGACGCCTGTTTCTGCCGACCACGGCGTTACGTGAAACCGGGATGGCCCTGCCTGAAAATGTCGGCGCCGAAGTCGACCTCGACAGCCTGCCGGGGCTGCACAGCGATTACGACAGCGTCGGTCAGCGCCTGCTGCTGGACGTGCCGCCGGACTGGTTGCCGGAGCAGTTCATCGGCAATCGCCAGGCCTATCCACGAACCCCGGCCCTGAGCAGTTTCGGCGCGCTGTTCAACTATGACCTGTACCTCAACGACACCGACGACGCTGGCACCTACCTCGCCGCGTGGAACGAAGTGCGGGTGTTTGACAGTTGGGGCACGCTGTCCAATACCGGGCAATACCGGCGCACGTTAGCGGGTGATTCGCTCAGCACGCTGAATAACGGCTACCTGCGTTACGACACCACCTGGCGTTACTCCGATGACGAGCGAATGCTCACCTATGAAGCGGGCGACGTGATCAGTGGCGCCTTGCCGTGGAGCAGTTCGGTGCGCTTGGGCGGCGTGCAGTTCTCGCGGGACTTCGCGGTGCGGCCGGACCTGGTCACGTACCCGTTGCCGCAATTCGCCGGTGAAGCGGCGGTGCCATCCTCGGTGGATCTGTTCATCAATGGCTACAAGTCCAGCAGCGCCGAGTTGCAGCCGGGCCCCTACACCCTGACCAACATTCCGTTCATCAATGGCGCGGGCGAAGCCGTCGTGGTGACCACCGATGCGCTCGGTCGGCAGGTCTCGACCACCGTGCCGTTCTATGTCACCAGCAGTCTGCTGCAAAAGGGCTTGAGCGATTTCTCGGTGGCCGCCGGCAGCTTGCGGCGCGACTATGCCCTGAAGGATTTCAGTTATGGGCCGGGCGTCACGTCCGGCAGCCTGCGCTATGGCGTCAGCGACAGTTTCACCCTCGAAAGCCATGCCGAAGCCTCCGACTCACTGACCCTCGGCGGCCTCGGTGGCAACCTGCGCCTGGGCAATTTCGGCGTACTCAACAGCGCCATGAGTCAAAGCCGTTTCGACGGCGAGGGCGGTCAGCAATTAAGCCTGGGTTATCAGTACAGCAACCAGCGTTTCAGCTTTTCCTATCAGCGCCTGCAACGCCACGATCAATACGCCGACCTGACCGTGGTCGACAGCCCCTATATCAGCCTCAGCCGGCGCAGCGAACAGGCGACACTGAGCCTCAATCTCGACCGCTGGGGCAGCCTCGGCGCCGGTTATTTCGATGTCCGCGCAGCCGACGATTCGCGCACACGCCTGCTCAACCTGAGCTGGAGCAAACCGCTGTGGCGCAACAGCAGCTTCTACCTGTCGGCCAATCGCGAGATCGGCGACAGCAACTGGGCGGTGCAGGCGCAACTGGTGATTCCGTTCGATCTGCGCGGCAGCCTGGCGATCAGCAGCGAACGCAGCAAGACCGGCCAAAGCCAGCAACGGGTCAATTACAGTCGCGCGGTGCCGAGCGAGGGCGGGGTAGGCTTCAATCTGGGTTATGCCAAGGGTGATGGCGCCGATTACCGTCAGGCCGACGTCACCTGGCGTTTGCAATCGGTGCAATTGCAGGCCGGTGTCTACGGCACCTCGGACGCTGAAACCCGGTGGGCGGATGCCAGTGGTTCGCTGGTGTGGATGGACCGCCAGGTGTTCGCCGCCAATCGCATCGATGATGCGTTTGTGGTGGTCAGCACTGATGGTTTTGCCGACATTCCGGTGCGCTACGAAAACCAGCAGGTCGGCCAGACCGACAAGAATGGACACTTGCTGGTGCCGTGGAGCAGTGCCTATTACCGTGGCAAATACGAAATTGATCCGCTGAACCTGCCGCCGAATGTGCGCAGTCCCAACGTTGAGCAACGCATTGCCGTGCGCCGAGGCAGTGGCTATCTGCTGGAGTTTCCGCTGAGCCGGATCGTCGCGGCGAGCATCGTCCTTGTCGACGCCCAGCAACGCGAGTTGCCGCTGGGCGCCGGGGTCGTGCATGAGCAGAGCGGCACGCGGACCGTGGTCGGTTGGGACGGCCTGGTCTATCTGGAAAACCTTGAGGCGCAGAACTCATTGCAGGTGACCCTGGCCGACGGCAAGACCTGCCAGGTGCAATTCAACGTCGACATGAACCAGAACCAGGTGCCGTTGATTGGCCCGTTGGTGTGCCGATGATCAGTGCGCGGTTTTGCCTGTGGCTGGCGCTGATGCTGCCGGGGGCCGCTCAGGCCCTGTGTTCGGTGGTGAGTACAACGCCGGCGGCCTTCGGCACGATCAGTTCGATCGCCGTACGCACGACTTCGCAGCCCAGTTCGAC
Source organism: Pseudomonas sp. PB103 (assembly GCF_009764635.1). Classification (NCBI taxonomy): domain Bacteria; kingdom Pseudomonadati; phylum Pseudomonadota; class Gammaproteobacteria; order Pseudomonadales; family Pseudomonadaceae; genus Pseudomonas; species Pseudomonas sp. PB103. The sequence continues at coordinate 22,010 of NZ_RWIL01000153.1, forward strand.
GCTCAATGGCGGGTTGAGCTGCACCGGTTCACTGCTGTCGTTGCTGACCAGTAGCGACCACTTCTGGGGCACCGTCTCCTCGACTCAAAGTGGCCTGGTCGGGCCGACGGGCGACGTCATCAATTACACGCTCTACGCCAACAACAGCACCAGCTACCCGCTGACCCGTGGCACCGCTTATGACTTCGCCCGCAACGGCATCATCGATGCCTTGGGCCTGCTCAACGGCACCACGCCGAAAACCGTGCCGCTGTACCTGAGGACAACCATTGGCAGCAATGTTGCCGCCGGCGTATACACCGAGACCCTGAGCATCTTCTGGAACTGGAATTACTGCTCGGGGATCGGCATCGGTGCCATCTGCGTCGGGCGCGATATCAATAACGGCACCACGACGCTGACGGTCAACCTGACCGTTTCCAACGATTGCACGATTACCGCGCCGAACATCGCCTTCGGCAGCGCGCCGGTGATCAGCGCCTTCACCCCGGTGACCGGGCAAACCATCAATCTGGCGTGCACCAAGGGCAGCGCCTACACCGTGGGCTTGAGCGACGGGCAAAACGCGGCCAGCGTCGGCGGGCGCCGGCGAATGATTTCCGGGAGCAATTATCTGGCCTACGACATTTTCAAAAGCGCCGGCACCACGCGCTGGGGCAGCGTCGGCGCGGCGCGACGGGCGAGTACCGATGCCGAGGTCAATCCCGGCAACGGCCAGGGCACCGGCAGCCAGATCTTCAACTACAACGCGAAAATCTACACCGACCAGACCACGCCACCGGCGGGCACCTATTTGGACAATGTGGTGCTCGATGTCGGTTTTTGAACCTTCGCGATATTGCCTGATAACCACAATCCCTGTGGGAGCGGGCTTGCCCGCGATAGCGGTGGATCATGCAAGATAAATGTTGAATGTGCCGGCCTCATCGCGGGCAAGCCCCACAGGTAAGTCTCAAGCCTTCGACAAATCCATTCTGTACCCCGCCCCCGGCACGCCTTCATGCATCGCACCCTGAATATCCGCGTACAAGGCGTTCGCCTCGCCGGTGGTAATAGAACGCGAACAATCACGCAGCACCACATGCAAAAGCACGTTCTCCTGACCCGGCAGCATTCCGAGTCGCTCAATGGCTTGCGCCGGTAAATCCGAACGATGCCAGCGCCCCTTGATTCGCATCTCCTCAATCCATCCAGAGCAATCCCCTGCCGCCTGCAACATTCTTTCGGTCAATACTTCTTCACTCAATCCCGGCGTTACTGCCATTTTTTTTTTTC
>NZ_RWIL01000154.1:0-23374 GCF_009764635.1 Pseudomonas sp. PB103
GCAGTCCAGGGATCCAGATCATGCATCTGCGCCTGCACGCGCACATTCTGATCACGCAACAAACGAATATCAGGAATGCCTTTGCGCAACATCGTCAGCCGATCCAGTCCCATCCCAAGAGCGAGCCCGCCATGGCGCAGCGGATCAATCTGCAAACGCTGCAATAGCGACTGCGCGATACGCCCGCACTCAAGAACCTCGACCGGCACACCATCATTCAACACATTCACTTCAATTCCGCCCTCGGTGTAGTGATGTGGACTGTCGCTATAAACCCAGGACTTTTCAGGGACGGCCGACTGCAAAACATCGCCGACCAGACGCAGCAAATGCTCATGGGATGCCAGCTCCGGGTCGCCCAATACCCAAATGTCCATTTGGTGCGGCTCGGCGCAATGCCAACGATCTCGGCTATCACGTCTGAAGGTAATGCCTGGTGCTGCCAGCAAAATGGTTTGTCCTGGCTGACGAACCTCGGCGGCCTGTTGAAGCGCCGCAGGAATCTGGCTGGTGGTTTGCGTTCGCAAAAGCGAATGCTCATCGACCCAACGTGTGTGCTCGCTGCCAAGGGTAATTTCTGCCGGGTCGTAACCCAGCAAGCCGTAGTTTTCTTCTGCAGACACAATCCTTGGCCCGACCTGCAATTGGGCTCGGGGCCAGCCTCTTTCTGCGAGTCCTTGAAGGACTTCATTGAGCAGTAGTCGGACTGCGTGATCGGGTTGGTTCTTCTCGGTTAAGTCAGTCAGGAGTAAGGCTTGGTGGACAGATGCGTCTGTCAGGTATTTCTTTGATGTGTGCACTGTGTGCCCCTGTATTCATGGTTGGCATGAGCCCTGAAAGCAAAGCCCATAAATAAAACCTAACCAGACAAGACCTCTCACCACAATTGAAAAACCTTGAATTTACAACTTTCAGAATAGACCTACAGACGCAAGTCGGGTAAATAACCGAACCACTCATCTCTGAAAAAAGACATAAGAATTGATTCTTGAAAAGTGGAAATAACTATTTAAACCAGTCGCCAACTTATGCATTAATCCGCTCACCCCTATGCAATATGGGGGATCACAAAAAAATCAAAAAAAGGAAAGCTCAAATGCAAACTGAAAAAACCACAGAAGAAAATCTTAATCGAGTCACGTCTGGTCCGGAAAATTTTGGATGGGCACCGTTGGCTTGGGCGCACATTTCCAAAGAACAGCATCGTTTTTTCTTTCAGTAACGAAGCTGCAAAAATGACATTTGAGATCGCCAGAAAGACGGAGCGCAAAAAAATCATCTTCTGCGCGACCCAAGTATTTGAGCCATCCTTAGCCGCGGCGCTTTACAGCCTAGAGCTTCTGATGAACAGCGATTTTCAGCAATCGCTCTGCTCGCAGCGAGCTGTATTGAATATGCTTAACTCTTACCAGACATTTTCGTTGTCTGGTAACGAATCCAATGCAACAGTATCAATTCTTCCCCATGCACAGCCTTATGCATTACTTGGCGAAGATGTGACCGAAAACTTCGTACAGTCCGTGGCAGAATTCTTTGAGGTTCATTATGCACATATGAACCCATTAGAGCCTTGTCCTTTTGTGTTTTCAGGTACGTTGAGTATTTCTGGAATACTGACTGTGCTCAGAAAGCCTAATCCCGAATTGCCTGCCGGTCTGAAAGCCTCTCTAAAATGGCTAAGTGACCGAATATCAAACGAAGAGGCCTGGCTCACAGTAAAAGAAAACAACATAACCTCATTAAAAATAAATAACGAAGAGCATATAAAGCTTCTGGATCTCGCGGCTGGCAAACGCGGACTGAAACTTACGGAATTTGCCATCGGCGTTAACGAATCCATCTCGAATAAAATTGATTACAAAATCAACTCCCAAATGAATGAGGGCGTCAGTGGTATTCATTTAGCTATTGGTGATGGCTCCTCTGGCTACCACATAGACTTTCTTAGCCCATCCGTAAGCGCCCATCCAATACACTCTCTTGCATGCGCCTAACCTGTAGGTGCCGAACTTGCTCGCGAAGGCGTCGTGTCAGTCGATTTATTCTTTGGCTGATCCACCGCTTCGCGGGCAAGCCCGCTCCCACAGGGTTCTGCGGGGTTTTCAGAATTGCAGTGATCGCGCTGCCGGGGAATCGGTCGGGCTGACCATTGCGTAGTTGTAGCCTTCACCCGACCAGTACTCGGCCTGCAAATCCCCGTCGCTGCGTTTTCCGCGTGGCAAAAAACTGTTTTTCGGCCCCGGCGGGCGTACATAAAAACTGACTTTGTGGCCGCTGCCATCCTCATACATCACCATTGCCGCCGGCCCCTCATCGGTGCTCAGCAGACGGCCGCTGACCGCTTGAAACCCGGCCGCTGTCAGGTCCGGCAAACGGCTGGCACGGGAGAAATAACGGTCGAGCCAGCGCTGCATGTCGCCGTCATTCTCAACCTTGTAATCCGCCGGCAACATGCCTTGCTGGGCGATCAATCGATAAGCCTGCAAGGCATCGGTCATCGGCAATATCGAGGAACGCACGAGGGTCATTTCGCGCGCCTGCCAGCCACTGAAACCACCGACGCTGACGGCGATCAGCAACACCGCTGCACTGGCCAGATGACGACGTGACTGACGCTGGCGCCGCTGCCGAATCATCGTCGGATCAAGCGCCGGATTCGGCGGTTGCTGCAGGGCACCGCCAAGGGCAGCGCGCAGTTGCTGGGCGTCCTGTTGCCAGGCGCGCACTTGCGCGGCTTCATCCGAGTGAGTAGCCAGCCAGGTGTCCAGCACACGCCGGTCGGCCTCGCTGAGTTGGTGGTCGACATAAGCGTGCAAATCACGCTCGCTGGGGGGCAGGCTGATCATTTGAGTCTCCGCAGAGAAGGGCTGGTGATTTCGCCGTCGCTGAGTTGGCGCAAGGCCTGGCGGGCGCGGGACAGGCGCGACATCACGGTGCCGATCGGGGCGCCGAGGATCTCGGCGACCTCTTTATAGGTCAGGCCTTCCACCGACACCATCAGCAGCAGGGCGCGCTGTTCGGTGGGCAGACGGTCGAAGGCTTGCAGGGTCGATTGGGCAATCACCGTGCGTTCCACCGACGGTTCGGCATCGTCACGCCCGGTGAAAAATTCGAGCATGCGTGCATACCGTCGCGAGCGGCGATGGGCATCGAGAAACTGCCGGTACAGGATCGCGAACAGCCAGGCCCGCAAGTCGCCATCGGCGCGTTTGGCGCCCCAACTCGACAGCGCCCGCTCCAGGCTCGCCTGCACCAGATCGTCGGCGCTGCTGCTGTTGCGCGTCAATGACACGGCAAAGCGGCGCAATCGGGGGATCAATTCCCGCAGTGGCTCGTCAAGGTCGTTCATGGAGAGGTGGTCATGGGCTGGACATCTCACGGGCCGGATAAGCAGTGTTGAACAGAAAGACGTCTCCCGCCGTAAATTATTCCCCCCGGCGTTATGAAAATGTTCATCCCTGCTTTTGTAGGAGATGTCGCTGCGTTTTGTAGTCCGTGTAATGGATTCAGATTTCCCTGCTCAACCCTTTTGACAGACGCGTTTGGCGACCGGTGCAGCCCAGCTCAACCGGCCAGAAGTGACTGGACACATTGTCGGGAAATAAGGGAAATCCAATGCAAGCATTCGTGATGAAAAACCGCTCGGTATCGAGCATCGAGCCGAAGGTCATTGTTGAATCCGATCCATGGCAGCGCTTCGGCTGTGGCCCTCTGGTCGAGCCGAGCGCGGCATTGATTCACCGCGCCATCGAAGCGCAAGCCAGTGCCCGGCCTCAGGCCATCGCGGCGCAATGTCAGGGGCAATCGATTACTTACGGCGAGTTGAACCGTCAGGCCAATCGGCTCGCGGTCAATTTGATCCAGCGCGGCGTGGTCGCAGGCGATCACGTGGCGCTGTTTGTCGAGCGTTCGATTCCGATGCTGGTGGGCATGTTGGCAGTGTTGAAAGTCGGCGCGGCCTACATCCCTCAGCATGTGGGCATCACTCCTGCCTCCCAGTTGCGCCACATCATGACCGTTGCCCGGGTACGCGTTGTTCTGACGTTGTCGGCGCTGGCGCCGGCGATTCCGCTGACGGCGGCCGAGCAATGCATCCACCTGGATGAATTCATCCGCGAAGAAAGTGTTGCCAGCGATGAGTTGAATATCTGTGGCGAAACGGCATCGCCGGACTCACTGTGTTTTGTGCTGTTTACCTCAGGCACTACCGGCCTGCCCAATGGGGTACGCGTGACCCAGCGCAACGTGTGCAACATCTTGCTGACGGCGCCGGGCAATCTCGGTATGCGCCCTGGCTGGAAGGTCGGCCAGATCCTCAACATCGCCTTTGATATGGCGGCGTGGGAGGTGTTGGGTTGCCTGGCCCACGGCGCCACGCTGTTGATCCGTGGCAAAGACATCGCGCAGACCGCCGAGCAGTGCGACGTGCTGATTGCGACGCCGTCGATTCTCGCCACGCTTGACCCCGCACGTTGCCGCCAGGTGAAGGTCGTCGCCTTGGCAGGCGAACCGTGCCCACAACCATTGGCAGACCGCTGGGCCGCATTTTGCAGTTTTAACAACGCGTGCGGACCGACCGAAACGACCATCGTCAACACCCTGCAGCACTATCAGGGATCGGGACCGATGACGATCGGTAAACCGACGCCGAACAATACCGTTTATGTGCTTGATGAGGCGGGGCAGCTCTGCGCCCCCGGTGAGCAAGGCGAAATGTGGGCGGGGGGCGATTGCGTCACGGCGGGATACCTGGGCAATCCTGAGCTGACCGCCGAGCGGTATCAGCCTGATCCCTTTCTGGGTGACGGGCGGATGATGTTTCGCACCCGTGATCTGGGACGTTGGACCGAAAACGGCGAGCTGGAGCACTTGGGGCGTGTCGATGATCAGGTCAAGGTCAGAGGTTTTCGGGTGGAACTCGACTCGGTGTCAGCGGCGCTGGAGGCTGCACCGAATTGCGAGCGCGCGGTCACGCTGAAGCTCGACAGTCGTCAACTGGTGGCGTTCGTTTATCCGGCTTCCACGAACGTCGATGTGGCGCGTTTGTATTGCGAACAACGACTCGCTTATTACTGCGTGCCTTCGTTGATTCTCGCGGTCGATGACATTCCGCTGACCTCCCGGGGCAAGGTCGACAAGCGTCTGTTGCTGGCGAGAGCACTCGCACATCAAGCGGAAAATACCTGCACCGAACAGCTGGTGCCGGCATGAACGCAGTGGATGCGAACGTCGAATTACCCGCCAAACCGGCACGCTGGCGGCGGCTCGGAACGCTGCCGATGTTCTCGCACTACAACCGTCTGGTCGCGCTGGTACTCGCCTGCAATGTCGCCGCGCTGGTGTTTGGCCTGAGCGGCGGCCAGTGGTGGTCGGCCGCAGGCGCGGATTTGCCTGCGCTCTCCGGGCTGGTGGTGGCGAACCTGTCCATGGCGATATTGATTCGTCAGCAGTACCTGATCAATGCGCTGTTCTGGCTGGCAACGCGAGCACCGACGACCTGGCCGCTGGCCATTCGTCGCTCGTTGGCCAAGGTCTATCACTTTGGCGGATTGCACAGTGGTGGGGCGACAGCCGCCATTGCCTGGTTTGCGGCGTTGTCGGGTTCGATGATCTGGCAGCGGTTTGCAGGGCCAGGCGGGGTTTCGTTGACGCTGATCGGCCTCAGCGGCGGGCTGTTCGGGTTGCTGTTGCTGATTGCGATCATGGCGTTGCCGGGCATACGCGGACGCTGTCACAACGCGTTCGAACGCACGCATCGTTTCGGTGGTTGGGCGGCGCTGGCGCTGTTCTGGGCGATGACGCTGGTGTCTGCCCAAGAGCAGAATCCCACGCTGGCGCTGATGGACGTCCTGCTGCGCTCGGTCTCGTTCTGGATGCTGCTGTTGCTGACGCTGAGCATTGCCTTGCCCTGGCTGCGTTTACGCAAAGTCCCGGTCAGTCTGCTCAAGCCATCTGCACATGCGGTGATCGCGCGCTTCGATCACCACACACCGTTTGCCGGTTCAGCCACGGCGATCAGTCGCCACCCGCTGTGGGAGTGGCACTCTTTCGCCAATATTCCTACACCCGGAGAGGATGGTTTCCGCCTGATCATTTCCCGGGCGGGCGACTGGACGGGCGCGTTCATCGAGCAGGCGCCCACGCATGTCTGGGTAAAAGGCATCACCACGGCGGGCGTGGCACACATTGAAACGCTGTTCAAATCGGTGGTGTATGTCGCCACCGGTAGCGGCATCGGCCCGGTGTTGCCACATCTGTTGGCCAGACAGGTGCCTATTCGCCTGATCTGGTCGACCCGCAGTCCGCGAGCCACTTATGGCGATTCGCTGGTGGATGAAATCCTTGCGGCCCAGCCCGATGCCCTGATCTGGGACACCGATGTGTCGGGCAAACCCGATCTGGTGAACCTGGCCTATGCCGCCGTGCAGTCATTCGGCGCCGAAGCGGTGATCTGCATATCCAATCAGACGCAGACGCAGCGAGTGGTCGAGGAAATGGAGGCGCGAGGGATTCCGGCCTACGGCGCCATTTGGGATTCCTGACGCCACGCTGAAATTTTCCCTGCACATACATTATTCAAGGAATGAGATGAACATGAACCTGTTGATTGAACGACTGGGACGCGTGGTGCTGATCCGGCTTGATCGCCCGCAGGCGCGCAATGCGCTGAGTACGCAGTTGATGACGCAGTTGCTGGAAACGCTGCGCGGGCTCGATAACGATCCGGGAGTCGGTTGTTTCCTTATTACCGGTACGAAGGAGTACTTCGCGGCTGGCGCCGACATCAAGGAAATGTACGCAAAGTCGTACCAGGAGATTATCGAGGAGGACTATTTTGCCGGGTGGGATGCTTTCACCGCCTTCCGCACGCCAAAAGTCGCTGCGGTCTCGGGGTATGCCTTTGGCGGTGGCTGTGAGTTGGCAATGATGTGTGACGTGATCATCGCTGCCGAGTCGGCGCAGTTTGCCTTGCCGGAAATCACCTTGGGCGTTATGCCGGGGATGGGCGGAACCCAACGCCTGACCCGGCTGGTAGGCCGAGCCAAAGCCATGGACATGATTTTGACCGGGCGTTCAATCGGCGCCCGCGAAGCCGAGCAGGCCGGACTGGTCTCGCGAGTGACCGCCACCGATGAATTGCTTGAACAGGCATTGGCCGTCGCACAGCAGATCGCAGGATTTGCACGAACGGCGACATTGGCGGCCCGCGAAGCGGTGAATCGCGCGGAGGAATCCGGCATGCGCGAAGGCATTCTGTTCGAGCGACGGGTGTTTCATGGCTTGTTCGCGACACCGGGCCAAAAGGAAGGCATGCAGGCTTTTTTGCAGAAACGTCCGCCACGGTTTCAGCAGATTTAATCTCTTCAGCGGGGCGTCGTACGCATCGAGGTGAAAGAAACTACAGTTCAAAGGGAATAATCCTACGAGGCGTGCGTCTCATAGCACCTTTCCCTACGGCCGATGGCCCTGGAGTCTTTTCATGGTTGATCGCAGCTCACCGCCCACTTCACCGCCGGGCGGGCCACAGCGCCCGCCATTGAGCGCCGCCAGCCTGATGTTGCGTCTGAGCGGCATCGCCGTGGTCATCGCTGCTGTGGCCGGGGCGTTTGCCTACGTGCATGGCAACTTCGACCCACAACGTCTGACGCCAAAAGCGCTGGTCGATGTGCTGGAGAAAAACAACGGCGTGCATCCTGGGTTTCGTCGCAATCACGCCAAAGGTGTCTGCGTGATTGGCCATTTCGAGAGCAGTGGCGAGGCGCGGGTGTTCTCCACCGCGCAGGTGTTCAATGATCCGCGCACAGCGGTGGTCGGGCGCTTTGCGTTGCCGGCGGGCAATCCTTATGCACCGGACAGCAGCGTGCCGATTCGCAGTCTGGCGTTGCGTTTTACTCAGGCCAACGGGCAGCAGTGGCGTACCGGGATGAACAGCATGCCGGTGTTCCCGGTCGGGACACCTGAGGCGTTTTATCAGTTGCAGCAGGCGCAGTCGCCGGACCCGACCACGGGCAAGCCTGACCCGAGCAAGGTGCCGGCATTCTTTGCTTCGCACCCGGAAGCGGTGCCGTTTCTGACGTGGGTGAAGACCGCCAAACCGTCCGCCAGTTACGCCACGGAAACCTATAACAGCATCAATGCCTTTTATCTGGTGGACGCCAGCGGCAAAAAGCAGGCGGTGCGCTGGAGCATGGCGCCGTTGGCACAAGACGCAGCGGGTGCCACTGCACCTGAGGGCGGTGATTTTCTGGAGAAGGATCTGGTGCAGCGCCTGGCCGCCGCACCGCTGCGCTTTCAGTTGAACATCACCTTGGCCAACCCCGATGACCCCGTCAATGACGCCAGTAAAACCTGGCCTGCCGGGCGCAAAGTCGTCAACGCTGGCACCTTGGTGCTGGAGAAAACCCAGCCGCAACTGAGCGGTGAATGCCGTGACATCAACTACGACCCGCTGGTGTTGCCGGCCGGGATTCAAGGCACCGACGATCCGTTGCTCGCGGCACGATCCGCCGGTTACGCCGATTCTTACCTGCGTCGCACCAGCGAAGTCAGCCAGTTGCCCGCCGCCAAACAGGAGGCTCGCCCATGAGCACTCAACCGACGCATTTCGCTTTGCTGGCGCGGCTGCTGCATTGGCTGATGGCCGTGATGATCATCGCCATGCTGTTTATTGGCGCAGGGATGGTGACCTCCGTTTCCGCGCGGCATGAGTGGCTGATTCATCTGCACAAACCGTTGGGGATCGCGATTCTGGCGCTGGTGGTCGTGCGTCTCTTGGTGCGTTTGTGCACCCGCCAGCCACCATTGCCGGCGGATCTGCCGGATTGGCAGGTACTGGCGGCCAAGGCTTCGCACCTGTTGCTGTACGCGTTGATGCTGGTGCTGCCGTTGCTCGGTTGGGCGATGATCAGCGCTTCGGGTGAACCGGTCATGCTCAGCGCCACGTTGCAGTTGCCGTCGATTGTGCCGGCCGATGCGCAGTTGTTTGCGTTGCTGCGCAAGGCCCATGGTTATCTGGCGTATCTGCTGTTTCTCACCGTGCTGCTGCACCTGGCGGCGGCGCTGTTTCACGGTTGGGTGCGCCGCGACGAAGTGCTCGACAGCATGTTGCGCGGCCGCAATCGCAATTAACGGTGGCGAGGGAGCTTGCACCCGCTGGAGTGCGAAGCAGTCCTCAGGATCTTACGACTGCTGCGCCACCGAGCGGGAGCCAGCTCCCTCGCCACGGTGTGACAGTGTTAGCCACCAATAAAAGAGGGCAATGGCATTGATGCCGGCGCCGAGCAGACACACGCCCAGCCACCCGGCCCACGCATACATCGCGGTTGAGCCGATCGAACCCAACGCGCTGCCGATCGAGTAAAACAACATGTAACCGGCGGTGAGGCGGCTTTGCGCTTCCGGGCGCACGCTGTAGATCATGCTTTGGCTGGTGACGTGGATGGCTTGCAAGCCCAGGTCGAGGGTGATCACGCCGAGCAGCAGCGCCCACAGCGAGGATTGCGTGAGGGCGATGGGCAGCCACGAAGCCAGCATCAACAACAATGAAAGCCCACTGACCCATTGCCCGAGGCCGCGATCAGCCAGATGCCCGGCGCGTGCCGCTGCCAATGCTCCGGCGGCACCGGCGAGTCCGAACAATCCTATTTCACTGTGGGAAAGTGACAGAGGCGGGGCGGCGAGCGGCAGCACCATCGGCGTCCACAGCACCATCGCGCTGGCGAACGTCAGCAAAGCGAGAAGTGCGCGTTGACGCAGCACCGCTTCTTCCTTGAACAGGCTGAATACCGAGGCGATCAATGCGAAGTAGGAGCTCGCCGGTTGTGGGGTTTCGTGCTTGGGTAATACGCGAAGGAGCAACAGCGCCATCAACAGAGTGAGGCCGGCTGAAAGGAAATAGATAGCTCGCCATCCAGCCAGATCGGCCATCCCTCCCGCGACCGTGCGTGCCAACAGGATTCCGACGACGATGCCGCTGGTGACCACACCGACCACGCGCCCGCGCTGTTGCGGGATCGCCAGCGTCGCGGCGTAAGCCACCAACACTTGCGTGACCACGGCGAGCAAACCGGTCAGGGTCATGCCGAGCAGCAACCACAGGCTGTTGGGCGCGAGCGCGATCATCAGCAACGCGACCGCCGACAGCAGTGTCTGAGTAACGATCAATCGACGCCGGTTGAGCAAGTCGCCGAGTGGCACCAGCAATACCAGACCTACGCCGTAACCGATCTGCGTCAACGTGATAACGATACCAATGGTTGCCGGCGACAGGGCAAACGCTTCGGCCATGGCATCGAGCAGTGGCTGCGCGTAATACACATTGCCGACCGCGAGGCCACAGGCGACTGAAAACAACAAAACGGCGCCGCTGTTGAGAGGTTTCATGTCCCGAGTCCTTTTAGGTTTCAAAATAAAACCATATCGCCATTTGGTTTTATATTGCAACCTTTATGGGTAAAGCGGAGGACGATAGAAAGCAAAAGATCGCAGTCAGGCTGCGATCTTTTGGTCTTGCGCGGGAGGCGTTAACGCAAGGTGTCGACCATGTCGGCGATAGTGGTCAGCACGTCTTTGCCCAGTTGTTTCGAGCGTTTGCCGGACCAGCCGGTTTCCTTGTCAGGATGATCATCGTGATCCTTGAACGGCATCTCCAGGGTCAGCGACAGGCAGTCGTATTTCTGGCCGACGCTGTTGCAGGCCAGGGTCATGTTCGCCTGACCCGGCTCATTGCGGGTGTAGCCGTACTTGGTCTGGAAATCTTTGGTGGTGTGTTTCAGATGGTTGCGGAAGTGCTCTTCGAGCTTCTCGATGCGCGGTGTGAAGCCAGGATTGCCTTCGCAACCGGCGGTGAATACGTGAGGGATTTCTTCATCGCCGTGAACATCGATGAACAGGTCAACGCCGTACTGTTGCATTTGCTGCTGCACGAACAGTACTTCCGGGCTGATGTCCTGACTGGCGTTCTGCCAGGCGCGGTTCAAGTCCTGGCCCATGGCGTTGGTGCGCAAGTGACCGTGGAAGGCACCGTCCGGGTTCATGTTCGGCACCAAGTACAGATCGGCGCTGGTCAGCAATTTGTTCAGCACCGGATCATCCTGGCGTTCCAGGCGCTCGATCACGCCTTCCATGAACCACTCGGCCATGTGCTCGCCCGGATGTTGCTGGGCAATGATCCAGACTTTGCGCTGGCCCGCAGCGCCGCTGCCTTTGCGCAGCAACTGAATATCGCGGCCTTCGACGCTTTTGCCGGTGGCCAGCAGTTCGGTGCCGGCCTTGGTCAGCGCCTGCTCGATCAGCCAGTCATGACGACCACGGCTGTAGGGTTCGAAATAGGCGAACCAGGCGTGGGTCTGGGTGGCTTCGAGGCTGAAGCGCAGGCAATCGCCTTCGAAAATGGTCGGCACGCGAAACCAGTTGACGTGATCGTAAGAGGCCACGGCTTGATAACCGGTCCAGGCTTTGTTGTACGAAGATTGGCTGGCGTTATTCAGGCGAAACCAGTGTTCCTGGCCGACGTGCAGGCCGCTGGCCTTGAAGTGGAACCACTGAAAATGGGCGCTGCGGGTGTCCGGACGGATGGCCAGAACCGGATTGAGCGGATTACTGATGTCGATGACTTGGATATTGCCGCTGTCGAAGTTGGCGCTGATGTCGAACGAAGATTTGGCCACGGTCATAATCGCTTCCTGAATATGATTTTTATGGCCGTTACTTTACACGCAAGACTGCGCTGAAACCGAGGGAAATTGCGGGGTGTGGCGGGGGGCGTCCTCCATGACGCGGACGCAGCTTAGAGGCTATGCGATTGATTCTCAAGTGCTAATTGTCATTACTTTGCCCCAATGTGGCCGGGCCCGGCTTGCCAAGCGATATTCTTTTGATATTATCCGCGCCATCGAATTCGCAGCACCTAAAGACTTCATTAGCCTGAAGACACAAGCCCGAAAAACGGGCAAAAAAAGACCCGGCAAAAAGCCGGGTCAAAAACCGTGATTAGCCTGATGAGGAGATAGTCCAGAAGACCGACCTAAGGTCTCTGGTCCATCGACTGATCTCGCGACCAGCTGCTTGCAATAATAATCATTATCATTTGCAAGTCAAATGTTTTTATCTGCGCGATTGGAAAATTCTTTCCCGTCCGTCCGAACTGCCGTTCCTCAGACCTCATCGCCATCGAGCGAATGGTCGACCATCGCCCGCGCCATATCGACCATGTGCACCACCGAAAACGCCAGATCGCGGCTTGCGCCTTGCAGGTTTTCTGCCGCCTTGAAGGCGGTCGCGGCTGCGCATCGCAGCAGATCCGAAGCATGCACCAACGCCTCTTCACCACTGAGATGACGTTTGACGTTGAAAAAGCGTTCGTCGACCTCGGGTTCAGACACAGTTGGTTTCAAGTAGTAGTCCAACGCCCGCTGCGCCGCGGCATTGCCTTGAGGCGAAGTGAAGGTGGTGTCCATCTGCAGATCGGGCAAGTCTTTGCTGCTGATATTCATGATGAAGGGTCACTCCTTGTTCGATTGAAAATCCGTGTCGTCAGCATAGTACGGTGCGTAGTTGTGACCAGAATTTAAATACTACAATATGTGTTTTGCGGGCCGAAGGCGTCCACGTATGGTGCGGCTTATGGATAAATGGATTGAGTTGGTCAAGGCCAAGATGAGTGAACTCAAAATCACTCAAACAGAGCTCGGAGAGCGTGTTGGCATGTCCCAGGGCGGCATCGGCCATTGGCTGAACAAACGTCGTGAACCGGGCGTCACGGAGATGAACCGTGTGCTGCAAGCACTGGGAATGGATTTTCTCGAAGTCGCGATGGTCATTCGCGAGCCGCAGCAAACCGCGGATGACGATATGCCGCTGGCACAGAAGTACAACCCGTACTTCCGTTACCCGGTGAACGACTGGCGCGCGCCCTTCGAAGTGCGCGAGACTGAGCCGCAGTCCTACAGCAAGGCGCAGGACAAACAGCGTTTCGAACTGACGGATTACCACGCCCGTGGCGCGGCATTCTGGCTGACGGTGGCAGGCGATTCGATGACTGCTCCGCGCGGCCCGAGTATCGCCGAAGGCATGCTGATCCTGGTCGATCCGGCGGCGGAGGCGCTGCCGGGAAAACTGGTGATTGCCCAGTGGTCGGATTCTGATGATGCGATCTTTCGCAAACTCGACGAAGAGGGCGGCCAGCGCTACCTGGTGCCGCTCAATCCGACGTGGCCGAAAGCCCTGTTGACCGATGAGTGTCGAATCATCGGCGTGGTGGTTCAGGCAACGGCGCGTTACTAGTCGGATCGATCCTGCGCAGACGTAGGATCGATCTCCTTTTCAAGCTTCTTCCAGTTCGACCAAAGCGCTGCCTTCGCCGACCATTTCACCTTCCTGGCAATACAGCGCTTTGATCACCCCGGCCTGCGGCGCACGGATGCTGTGCTCCATCTTCATTGCTTCGAGCACCACCAGTTGCGCGCCGGCTTCGACCGTTTGCCCGACCTCGACCAGTACGCGAACAATGCTGCCGTTCATGGGTGCGGTCAGACCGCCCTGATGGCTGTGGCTGGCTTCAACGGCACTGATCGGGTCGTACGCTTCAATACGGCGCAATTCGCCTTCCCATTGCAGATACAGCGAATCGCCCTGACGAATGGCTCGTAAGGGGCGACGCACTCCCTCGTGTTCCACCACCAGCGCTTCACCCGACAGGTGAGCGTTACCCGCCAAACCCAGGGTCAACGCTCGATCCTGGCCCTCGCAACTCAAGTGCAGGGTGATTTCCCGGGGCAGACCGGCGCGCAAGCCGCTGTTGAGTGACCACGGAGAACAAGGATCATCCGCCCGCGCGACCGCCGGCAAACTCTGCGCAAACGCCTGCGCTGCTGCCTCCCAGAACCCATCGCTCAACTCGCCGGCAGCCGGCAGCAGTTGCTCCTGATAGCGCGGAATAAACCCGGTATCCAGCTCTGCTGCCGCAAACGCCGGATGCGCAATGATCCGCCGCAGAAAGTTGATATTGGTCTTCAACCCGCCAATCGCAAACTCAGCGAGCATGCTCAGCAAACGCAGGCGCGCCTGCTCACGATCTTCGCCCCAGGCAATCAGCTTGCCGAGCATCGGGTCGTAGAACGGCGAAATTTCATCACCTTCTTCAACCCCGCTGTCCACTCGGCGCCCCGGCCCTTCAGCGGACTCGCGGTACAACGTCAGACGTCCGGTCGCCGGCAGAAAATCATTCGAAGGATCTTCGGCATATAAGCGCACTTCAATCGCATGGCCATTGAGCGGCACTTGCGCCTGAGTGATCGGCAGCGCTTCACCCCGCGCCACACGGATTTGCCAAGCCACCAGATCGAGGCCGGTAATCGCTTCGGTCACTGGGTGTTCAACCTGCAAGCGCGTGTTCATCTCCATGAAGAAGAATTCGCCGCGCGCATCCAGCAAAAACTCCACGGTGCCCGCGCCGACATAACCAATCGCCTGCGCCGAGCGCACAGCCGCTTCACCCATCGCCCGACGCAGTTCAGGCGTCAGACCCGGCGCCGGCGCCTCTTCGACGACTTTCTGATGCCGACGCTGAATCGAGCAGTCCCGTTCATTGAGGTACAGGCAATTGCCGTGCTGATCGGCGAACACCTGAATTTCGACGTGACGCGGCTTGAGCAAATACTTCTCGACCAGCATCCGCGAATCGCCGAACGACGACTGCGCTTCACGCTGGGCCGAGGCGAGGGCTTCGGCGAGTTGGCTGACTTCCTCGACGACTTTCATGCCTTTGCCGCCGCCACCGGCCGTGGCTTTGAGCAGCACCGGATAACCGATGCGTTCGCAAGCAGCACGGAAGGTATCGAGATCTTGCGCTTCGCCGTGATAACCCGGCACCAATGGCACGCCGGCGGTTTCCATCAGCGCCTTGGCCGCCGATTTGCTGCCCATGGCGTCGATGGCCGAGGCCGGGGGGCCGAGGAAAATCAGCCCGGCCGCTTCGATTGCACGGGCGAACCCGGCGTTTTCGGAAAGAAAGCCATACCCCGGATGAATCGCCTGCGCGCCGCTAGCCTTGGCCGCCGCAATCAGTTTGTCGATTTGCAGGTAACTGTCAGCCGCTTTGCTGCCGCCGAGATCGACGCGGATATCCGCTTCACGGCTGTGCCGCGCCTCGCGGTCGGTGGCGCTGTGCACGGCGACGGTGGTCAGGCCCAGGGCCTTGGCGGTGCGCATCACGCGGCAAGCGATTTCGCCACGGTTGGCCACCAGCAGGGTGGTGAGAACAGGTGCGCTCATCAACGCGGCTCCTTGGTGGTGGTTTCGGCTTGCCAGCTCGGCGGACGTTTCTGCAGAAAGGCCCGCAGACCTTCCTGACCTTCCGGGCTGACGCGAATGCGGGCGATGGCGTTTTCGGTGTAGCGGCGCAGCGCCGGGGTCAGTGCGCCGTTGCCGACTTCACGCAACAAGTCCTTGCTGGCGCGCATCGCGGCGGGGCTGTTGAGCAGCAGATTGCTGATCCACTGTTCGACCTGTTGATCCAGTTCTGCAGCCGGATAGCTGTCGGACAACAAGCCGATTTCCCGCGCACGCTGACCGCCGAAACGTTCAGCGGTCAACGCATAACGCCGTGCCGCGCGTTCGCCGATGGCTTGCACCACGAACGGGCTGATCACCGCTGGCGCCAGACCGATGCGCACTTCCGACAGGCAGAACTGCGCGTCGTCGGCGCCGATGGCCATGTCACAGCAACTGATCAGCCCCAGCGCGCCACCGAACGCCGCGCCTTGCACCACCGCCAGCGTCGGGATTTTCAGCTTGGCGAGGTTGTACATCAGCTCGGCCAGTTCGCGGGCGTCGTCGAGGTTGGTGTGGTAATCGAGCTCGGCCGATTGTTGCATCCACGCCAGATCGGCGCCGGCGCTGAAGTGTTTGCCACGGCCGCGCACCAGCAGAAAGCGCAGGCTGGCGTCGCTGGCAACCTTGTCGAGGGCGAGGATCAGTTCGCGGATCATCTCGGCGTTGAACGCGTTGTTTTTCTCCGCGCGATTGAGCCACAGGGTGGCGAAACCCCGTGGGTCGCTTTGCAGTTCGAGGGTGTTGAAGTCGCTCATATTCTTCCGTCTCCACGGTTCTTGTGGGAGCAAGGCTTGCCCGCGAAAGTAGTCATTCCACCATTGATGTGACTGACACATCGCCTTCGCGGGCAAGCCTTGCTCCTACAGGATCGAATCACATCCGGAACACGCCGAAGCGGCTCGGTTCGATTGGCGCGTTCAGCGACGCGGACAGGGCCAGGGCCAGCACATCGCGGGTCTGCGCCGGGTCGATGACGCCGTCGTCCCACAGCCGTGCGCTGGAATAGTAGGGGTGACCCTGCTCTTCGTACTGGTCAAGGATCGGTTGCTTGATCTCGGCTTCCTGCTCGGCACTGAAGGTCTGGCCACTGCGTTCGGCCTGTTCACGTTTGACCTGCACCAGCACGCCGGCCGCCTGTTCGGCGCCCATCACACCAATGCGCGCGTTCGGCCACATCCACAGGAAGCGCGGATCGTAAGCGCGGCCACACATGCCGTAGTTACCGGCGCCGAAGCTGCCGCCAATGATCACGGTGAACTTCGGCACCTTGGCGCACGCCACAGCGGTCACCAGTTTTGCACCGTGCTTGGCGATGCCGCCGGCCTCGTATTTCTGGCCGACCATGAAGCCGGTGATGTTCTGCAAAAACAGCAGTGGAATGTTGCGTTGGCAGGCCAGTTCGATGAAGTGCGCGCCTTTTTGCGCGGCTTCGGCGAAGAGGATGCCGTTGTTCGCCAGAATCGCGATCGGATAGCCGTGCAGATGCGCAAAACCGCAGACCAGCGTAGTGCCGAACAGCGCTTTGAACTCATCGAATATCGAACCGTCAACCAGCCGCGCGATCACTTCGCGCACATCGAAGGGTTGCTTGGCATCGGCGGACACCACGCCGTACAACTCGTCGCTGGCGTACAGCGGCGCAATCGGCGCGCGTTGCTGCACTTCGCCGAGTTTGCGCCAATTAAGGTTGGCGACGCTGCGGCGGGCGAGCGCGAGGGCGTGTTCGTCGCTCTCGGCGTAATGGTCGGCGACCCCGGAAATCTTGCAGTGCACATCGGCCCCGCCGAGGTCTTCGGCGCTGACCACTTCACCGGTCGCAGCTTTCACCAGCGGCGGCCCGGCGAGAAAAATGGTGGCCTGATTGCGCACCATGATCGCTTCATCCGCCATCGCCGGCACATAAGCGCCACCAGCGGTGCAGGAGCCCATGACCACGGCGATTTGCGGAATGCCCATCGCGCTCATGTTGGCCTGGTTGAAGAAGATCCGCCCAAAGTGCTCGCGATCCGGGAACACTTCGTCCTGACGCGGCAGGTTGGCACCGCCGGAGTCCACCAGATAGATGCACGGCAAGCGATTCTGCTGAGCGATGGTTTGTGCGCGCAGGTGTTTCTTCACGGTCAGCGGATAGTACGAGCCACCCTTAACCGTCGCATCGTTGGCGACGATCATGCATTCGACGCCTTCGACCCGGCCGATCCCGGCGATCACCCCGGCCGCCGGCACGTCTTCGCCATAGACGGCGTGGGCGGCCAATTGGCTGATTTCCAGAAACGGCGAGCCCGGATCGAGCAAGCGGTTGATGCGTTCACGCGGCAGCAGTTTGCCGCGCGAGGTGTGGCGCTCCTGGGCTTTCGCGCCGCCACCCTGCGCCACTTGGGCGAGCAGGGTGTGCAGGGCGTCGACCTGTTTGAGCATCACCGCGCTGTTGGCGGCGAACTCTGCTGAACGTGGGTTGAGCTGAGTGTGCAGAATCATGGCTTACTCCGTAAGCAGCTACGAGTTGCAAGCTTGGAGCGGCAAGTTGAAGCTGTTCTCTTGCAGCTTGAAACTTGCGGCTCGCCGCTGACGAAATTCATTTCGTTTCGTTGAAGAGTTCGCGACCGATCAGCATGCGACGGATCTCACTGGTGCCGGCGCCGATTTCGTACAGCTTGGCGTCACGCAGCAGACGGCCCGCCGGGAATTCGTTGATGTAACCGTTACCGCCGAGAATCTGGATCGCATCAAGGGCCATTTGTGTGGCGCGTTCGGCGGTGTAGAGAATTACCCCGGCGGCATCTTTACGGGTGGTTTCGCCACGCTCGCAAGCCTGCGCAACCGCGTAAAGATAGGCGCGGCTGGCGTTGAGTTGGGTGTACATGTCGGCGACTTTGCCCTGGATCAGCTGGAACTCGCCGATGCTTTGGCCGAACTGTTTGCGGTCGTGGATGTACGGCACGATCAGGTCCATGCACGACTGCATGATCCCGGTTGGGCCGCCGGAGAGAACCACGCGCTCGTAATCGAGGCCGCTCATCAACACTTTGACGCCGCCGTTTAGTACGCCGAGGATGTTTTCTTCCGGCACTTCGACGTCGTCGAAAAACAGCTCGCAGGTGTTGGAGCCACGCATGCCGAGCTTGTCGAACTTGCTGCTGCGGCTGAAGCCTTTCCAGTCACGTTCAACGATAAACGCAGTAATGCCGTGCGGGCCTTTTTCCAGATCGGTCTTGGCATAGATCACGTAAGTGTTGGCGTCAGGGCCGTTGGTGATCCAGGTTTTGCTGCCGTTGAGGACGAAACGGTCACCGCGTTTGTCGGCGCGCAGTTTCATCGAGACCACGTCGGAACCGGCGTTGGGCTCGCTCATCGCCAGTGCGCCGACGTGCTCGCCGCTGATCAGCTTGGGCAGGTATTTGGTTTTTTGTTCGTGGTTACCGTTGCGGTTGATCTGGTTGACGCAGAGGTTGGAATGCGCGCCATAGGACAGCGCCACCGAAGCCGAGCCACGGCTGATTTCTTCCATCGCCACGACGTGCGCCAGGTAACCCAGGCCGGCGCCGCCGTACTCTTCCGGCACAGTGATGCCGAGCAGGCCCATGTCACCGAATTTGCGCCACATGTCCGCAGGGAACAGGTTGTCGCTGTCGATCTGCGCGGCGCGCGGAGCGATCTCCTTGGCGACAAAGGACTGAACCTGATCGCGCAGCATGTCGATGGTTTCACCGAGGGCGAAGTTCAGGGATGGATAGCTCATGGGTCACCTTTTTGGCTTTTTTGTAGGGTGGGGAGGGCGGTCACTCGGCTCTCACCTTTACGTTAACGTAAGCCTGTGACGAATGGCTGTCAATCACCCTTTACGTTAACGTCAACTTGAGCGAGAGTAGGGGCAGTTCAAGATTGAAAACGGATCGCTTTTTTGTGGGAGCGGGCTTTTGTGGTGAGGGGATTTATCCCCGTTCGGCTGCGAAGCAGTCGTGAAATCTGTAAATCTGATTTGTCTGGAGATATGCAGGGGCGGCTTCGCCACCCAACGGGGATAAATCCCCTCGCCACAAAAGCCAACCACAAAGCTCCTCACAAAAAGTGCAATCCGGTAAACCCACTAATAAAGACAATAGGGGTCGTCATGGATCAACCCAGTGCAAACCCGCAGCGCAGCTACACCCGTGGTTCACAAGACAAAGCCTTGTTGGCGATGACCATCGGGCAGAAGTTCGATCAGACCGTCGCGCAATATTCCGACGGCGAAGCGCTGGTCGTGCGCCATCAGCAACTGCGCTATTCCTGGCGACAACTGGCCGACGCGGTGGATCTGCACGCCCGAGCGCTGCTCGCCCTGGGGTTGCAGGCCGGCGACCGCCTCGGCATCTGGGCACCGAACTGCGCGCAGTGGTGCATCATTCAGTTCGCCACGGCGAAAATCGGCGTGATTCTGGTCAACGTCAACCCGGCCTACCGCAGTTCTGAACTGGAATACGTGCTCAAACAATCCGGCTGCCAGTGGCTGGTCTGCGCCGGGGCGTTCAAGTCGTCGAACTACCACGGCATGTTGCAAGGATTAGTGCCAGAACTGGCCGAACAAGCCATTGGCCAACTGCGCAGTGAACGTCTGCCGGAATTGCGTGGGGTGATCAGCCTCGACGCGCAACCGCCATCAGGTTTCCTGCCGTGGTCGCAACTGACTGATATGGCCGCGAGCATCTCCCCGCAACAACTCAACGAACGCAGCAACAGCCTGCACTTCGATCAACCGGTAAACATTCAATACACTTCCGGCACCACCGGTTTCCCCAAGGGCGCGACCCTCAGCCACTACAACATCCTCAATAACGGTTACATGGTCGGCGAAAGCATCGGCCTGACTCCTCGCGATCGTCTGGTGATCCCGGTGCCGCTGTACCACTGCTTCGGTATGGTCATGGGTAACCTCGGCTGCATCACCCACGGCAGCACGATGATTTACCCCAACGACGCCTTCGATCCGTTGCTGACCCTGCAAACCGTCGCCGAGGAAAAAGCCACCGGGCTGTATGGCGTGCCGACCATGTTCATCGCCATGCTTGATCAGCCGCAACGCGCCGAGTTCGACCTGTCGAGCCTGCGCACCGGGATCATGGCCGGCGCAACATGCCCGATTGAAGTGATGCGCCGGGTCATCAGCGAAATGCATATGAGCGAAGTGCAGATCGCCTACGGCATGACCGAAACCAGCCCGGTGTCGCTGCAAACCGGTCCGAACGATGAACTGGAATTACGCGTGACCACGGTCGGCCGCACGCAGCCGCAACTGGAAAGCAAGATCATCGACGAGGCCGGCAACCTCGTGCCGCGCGGAACCATCGGTGAACTCTGCACTCGGGGTTACAGCGTAATGCTCGGCTACTGGAGCAATCCGCAAGCCACCGCTGAAGCCATCGATGAAGCCGGCTGGATGCACACCGGCGACCTGGCGAGCATGAACGAGGAGGGTTACGTCAACATCGCCGGGCGTAACAAGGACATGATCATTCGTGGCGGCGAGAATGTTTATCCGCGTGAGCTGGAGGAGTTTTTCTTCACCCATCCGGCGGTGGCGGACGTGCAGGTGATCGGTATTCCGTGTTCGCGTTACGGCGAGGAGATTGTTGCCTGGATCAAATTCCACCCCGGTCACAACGCCTCCGAGCTGGAGCTGCAAACCTGGTGCAAGGAGCGCATCGCGCACTTCAAGACGCCACGGCACTTCAAGTTCGTCGAAGAGTTTCCGATGACGGTGACGGGCAAGATCCAGAAATTCCGCATGCGCGAAATCAGCATCGAGGAAATCAAAACAATCGAGCGGTAACCACAACCCTGTGGGAGCTGGCTTGCCAGCGATGGCGTCAGGTCAGGCAGCGTCAATGTTGAATGATCTACCGCAATCGCTGGCAAGCCAGCTCCCACAGGGATTTGGGGGGATTGAGGAATTGCAGAAAGCACAAAGGGGAGCCGAAGCTCCCCTTTAATTTTGTCGTCGCGTGCTCTTTTTTATTATTGAGGGTCGGTCTGTTGTTGTTTTTGGCAACCGTGGCCCTTTACCGCTGTTTTTGGCGACCCCCATCCGGGGTCAAGAGCAAACGTATTTTTTTGAGCGCTGATCTGCTTTCTCGTTAACGATCCAACCGATTCGGGAGCTACCTGAAGGTAGTTTTATTGTTCTCTGCCCGGTTGCGGGTCACTCCTGAGAGCACCCTGAAAAGCACACCTTCTCCAAAAAAATCTGTTAGCTGCGTCTCTGCCGTGTTGTTTTTGTTATGTCAGAGTCGGTACGTCTTATTTTTATTGGTTTGCTGCTTTTTATTCTTGTTATGCCATAGAGATAGCAGAAGCCGTGCCAACTTTTAAAAATCCTTATAAATCAATGGCTTAATAATTTATAAGATTTTTCGTTCAGACGAAACCAGACAATTTGTTTCCGTGTTACTCGCTTGAGCCCCACATTCCAGACACAGCGGTAACACCTTCTGCCCTCACGGTGCGCTACGAGCCTTGGCCACGCGCGAACCGCTCGGGCGGCCGAGCACCGCGCTGATCTGCTGACCCGCGGCAATCAAGGCGTCCAGGTCGATTCCTGTCTCGATGCCGAGGCCGTTGAGCAGGTACACAACGTCTTCGGTGGCAACGTTACCGCTCGCACCTTTGGCGTACGGACAGCCGCCAAGGCCCGCGATAGAGCTGTCGAACACGGAAATGCCTTCGAGCAGGCTGGCGTAGATATTGGCCATGGCCTGGCCGTAGGTGTCGTGGAAATGCCCGGCGAGTTTGTCCCGTGGTACCTGTGCCGAAACCACTTCAAACAAGCGTCGAGTCGCGCCAGCGGTACCGGTGCCGATGGTGTCGCCCAACGAAACTTCGTAGCAGCCCATCGCATACAACTCACGCGCGACCATCGCCACTTGTTCCGGCGCGACCGTGCCTTCGTACGGGCAGCCGAGCACACAGGACACGTAACCGCGCACGGTAACGCCGTGTTGCTTCGCCGCTTCCATGATCGGCGCAAAGCGCGCCAGGCTCTCGCTGATCGAGCAGTTGATGTTACGCTGCGAGAAGGCTTCAGAGGCGGCGGCGAACACCGCCACTTCCTTGACCCCGGCGGCGATCGCATCTTCAAAGCCGCGCAGGTTCGGCGCCAGTGCGCCGTAGGTCACGCCGGGTTTGCGCTGGATCTGCGCGAACACTTCAGCGGAACCGGCCATCTGCGGCACCCACTTGGGCGAGACGAAACTGCCGACTTCTATATAGCCAAGACCAGCGGCGCTGAGGGCATCGACCAGTTGCACCTTGTCGGCGACGCTGATCGGTTGGGCTTCATTCTGCAGGCCATCGCGCGGGCCGACTTCGATCAGGCGTACTTGGGAGGGGAGGGACATGGCGGTTGACCTGCTGATTATCTTGAATTCATGGAGAACTCTGTGGGAGCGGGCTGCCCGCGATGGCGTCGGGTCAGTCAACATCAATGCTGGATGTTCCGGCCTCATCGCGGGCAAGCCCGCTCCCACAGGGGAGGAGTCGTGTCGAATTACTGCGCTACTTGCTGGCTTTTGAGAGTTTGCTCAAGCGCCTGCACGCAGCGCTCTTCGGCGGTATCGAGTTCCAGCTTCATCTGTTCGATATCCAGCAACTGCTGCTCAAGCTGTTCGCGGCGCTCGGCGATTTTCGCCAGCATGCTGTTGAGCTGCTTGGTGTTACCGCTGGAGGGATCGTAAAGCTCGATCAGTTCGCGGCATTCGGCCAGCGAGAAGCCAATGCGCTTGCCACGCAGGATCAGCTTCAGGCTGACCTTGTCGCGCGGCGAATAGATGCGTTCCTGGCCACGGCGCTCAGGGCTGAGCAGGCCTTGCTCTTCATAAAAGCGGATCGCCCGGGTGGTGATGTCCAGCTCGCGGGCGAGGTCGGAAATGCTGTAGGTCTGGCTGCTCATGGGCGCGCTCGGCAAAAGGTCTTGGCGCTAAGCTAATGGCAGGTTGACGTTTACGTCAAGCAAGAAAAAGATCGCAGCCTGCGGCAGCTCCTACACCGATCCATGTAGGAGCTGCCG
>NZ_RWIL01000155.1:0-44417 GCF_009764635.1 Pseudomonas sp. PB103
TGATCTTGTTTTTCAAAAGCAACATCAAAAGATCGCAGCCTGCGGCAGCTCCTACAGGGATCAGACCAGGCGTTCGATTTTCTGGTGTTGCCAGACGAGTTTGTAATACAGCGTCTGCAGCACCAGCATCGCCAGATACGCAACGGGAAACGCCATCCACACACCCTGCAAGCCATACTGGCTGTCCAGCCAATACGCCGCCGGCAACTGCACGCCCACCACGCAAATAATCGCGATGACCACCGGCACCAACACCGTGCCGCTGGCGCGCATGATCCCGCCAATAATTGCCTGGAAGCCGAACACCAACAGGCTCCACAACATGATGTGCAGCAGATGTTCCGCCATCGCCCGGGTCGAATCCTCGGTCAGGAATAACCCCAGCAGCCAGTGCGACAACAGGTAACCGAGCACGATCAACCCGCCGGTCAGACAGACGTTGATCCACAGCCCGGTGCGCAGAATCGGCCCCATGCGCTCCAGCCGCCCTGCCCCGATCGCCTGCGCGCCAAGGATCGACGCGGTGATCGCAATCGACAGCGCCGGAAACTGCACGTAGTTGACGATCTGCGTCACTGCGCCGTAGGCCGCTGTCGCTTGTGAGCCATGCTGGTTGACCAGCGCCAGAATCACCAGCTCCGACAGCGACAGCACAATCATCTGCACCCCGGTTGGCAAGCCGATGCGCAGCACCTTGCCGAGAATCGCCCCGTCCAGTTTCAGGGCCGCGAAAAACTCGCGATCCGGCGCCAACGGATGGCCCTTGCGAATCAAACGCCATGACAGCCACGCCATCGCCGACAGCGTGCCCGCCAGCCCGGCATACGCTGCGCTCTGAATGCCCATCTGCGGCAAACCGGACCAGCCGCGAATCAACGCTGGCGTCAGCGCCAGCCCGACACACGTCGACACCACCAGTGCGAGCAACGGCGACAACGTATCGCTGACTCCGCGCAACAACTGGGTGAACAGCACAAACACCAGCATCGCCGGCAGGATCCACATCATCACGTGCGCATACGCCACGGCATCTTCCAGCACATCCGCCGGCGTCCCCAGGCCGGTCAATGCCTGACGCGCAAACACACTGCCGAGCACGGCCGCCACCAGCCCGATCAACACCCCCAACAACAACGTCGCCCCGGCAATCGCCTTGACCACGTGCGGTTCACGCGCGCCCCACGCCTGACCAATCAACACCCCGGCCCCCGCCCCGAGGCCGATCACCAGGGCAATGAAAAAGAACACGATGGGGAACATCCCCGACACCGCCGCCAACGCCTGAGTGCCGAGCATCTGACCAATGTAAATGCTGTTCACCGTGCCCGACATCGATTGCAGGAAGTTGGACAGCACCATAGGGGCCAGGAACAGCAGGTAGGTATGCCAGAGGGGTTTGGTGGTGCTGGGGGTTTGCATTGACTGGAGGTCCATCTCGGGGTGGAGTGTTCGAGCGATATTACGCTAGATAGTTTACGGGAGGTGGCTCACCTCAAGCCGGGAGATACCGGATAACGCTCTGTTCCAGCAACTCGATAAGGACCGGGTCCATAAACTCATACTCATCGGGGATATGCAGACAAACAATATTTTTGCTGGCCAACTGCGGACGGAATTTTGCTGACAGCTTTTTGCGATGAATCGGCTCCATGACGCAAATCAGATCAGCCCACTGCAACAAGTCCGGTCCCACGGGAACACTCGCGTCACTGTCGGTACCCGCCGAAGCGGTTGCCACGCCGGGCCAATCAGCGAACCGTTGTTCAGCTGTGGGACTGCGCAGGCGGTTTTGGCTACACACAAACAGAACCTTTAACATTGACTCACTCCCTGTTGTCCTTAAAGTCCTGCCAGTGCACCGTGCGCGGCTGACGCTTGGGTTGCGTCAATAATGTGGACTCTTGGCAAGGAATTCATAGCCGCCGATAGTAACAAAATGGGGCCCGCTGACGAGTTGCCCTTCAAACCGAGACCAACCGACAAACAACCTTTCAGCCCTATGAGGCCCTGCCCATGCTCCATTCACACCGTTTTCTGACTGGCGCGCTCTTCTCGCTCATGGCGAGCACTGTGCTAGCCGCCCCATCGGCTGTGCCACCGCAATCACTGAAACCATTGCTGGAAACCCTGAACGAACGCCTGAACATCGGCGACCTCGTTGCGTTGACCAAATGGGACAGTGGCAAGCCGATTCAGGACAGCCCTCGGGAGGCGCAAGTCATCGCCAATGCCCGCACGCTGGCGACGCAGTACACGCTGGACCCGGAAGAGGTGGCGCAGTTGATCGCCGCGCAAATGGAGGCCAATAAACTGGTGCAGTACGGGTTGCTTGCGCAATGGCAGGTGACGGGGGCGGCGCCGGACACGCCGCGTCCGGACCTGGGCCAGCAGATTCGGCCACGGTTGGATGAGTTGCAGAGCCGACTGTTGCAACAGTACGCGGCGTTCGCAGCGCATCGACGGGATGCGGATTGTCCGGTCTGGCTGGCGACGGCGCGCAGTGGGCTGGCGGTGGATCGGTTGCATGAGCTGGCGTTGGTGCGGGCTACGGGGGAGTTGTGTGTTCGGGCGGCGCGTTGAGGCTGGGGCAAGATCAAAAGATCGCAGCCTGCGGCAGCTCCTACCGGGGGTCGGTGTGGCCACGGTTTGGGAAGCACATGATTGCCAGCGTTTCCCAATAAAAAGCCCGGCCTGATCAGCCGGGCTTTTTGCTGGTTGCCGGCGCTTATTGCGCGGTTTTCAGCTTGACCACGTCACCGGAGATCTTGGTGGTGTAGCCGGTCAGGACCCATGCCCAGAACCAGTTTTCCTGGACTTGGGTGTTGATCATGGCGTCGCCGCCCTTGGCTTTGATCGCGGCGGTCTGGGCGCGGACGAAGCGGCTGTTCTGCTGGATCGGGATGACGCCGAACAGCAGCAGGCCGGTGGCGGTGGCTTCGCTGTGGCCAAGCACGGTGTATTGGCTGCTGTCGTATTGTTGGGTGTTCATCGGGGTGCCGGTGCAACCTGCCAGAACCACACCGAACAGTGCGGCGGCGACTACTTTGCTGAGGTATTTCACTGCAAAACTCCATGGGGAAACGCCCGGGATCCATCTCTCGGGCGGCGCACACTTTACCCAAGCAGCTGGCTCATTGGTATCAACCTCGACAAGTTTCATCAAGCGCTTTACTGGCCAGCGATTGACGATGTCGCCTACCATGGCGCCACGCCAATAAGGACAGCCATCGCCCATGCTCAAAGCCAGTCTGCGAAGCCATCTCACCCTGTGGTTTGCCGGTTTGTCCTTGCTGACGCTGCTCAGCGTGGGTTTCTACGTCGGCCATATCGCCACCGAACAGATGAAGCAGGCCAGCGGCAATGCGTTGTTGAACACTGCGCGGTCGGCTGCCTCTTTGCTGGGGGAACAACTGCGCGAACGGCAGTTGGAGGTCTATCTGCTCAGCCGCGCGCCGCATCTGGAGCGTGGCGACCTGGACAATCCGGCGATATTGAAATCAATGCAACTGCGCACTCAGGCCCGCAACGAATACGCCTGGATGGGCGTGACCGATGCCGAAGGCACCGTCCACCAAGCGGTCAACGGTTTGCTGGTCGGTCAATCGGTGCAGCAGCGCCCGTGGTTTCAGGCCGGGTTGCGCGGTGAATATACCGGTGATCCGCATGAAGCCGTGCTGCTGGCGAAGTTGCTGCCAAGCACGCCGAATGGCGAGCCGCTGCGGTTCATCGATTTTGCTGCGCCGATCCACAACGCCGACGGTCAGGTGATTGGTGTGCTGGGCGCGCACGCGCACTGGAGCTGGGTCACGCGCATCGTCGAGTCGGCGGCGTTTTCGCACAAAAATTCGGCGCCGGATATCGAAGCACTGATCATCGATCACGACGGCAAGGTGTTGTATCCCGAAGCGCTGATGGGCCAGCAACTGGCGACGAATGATGCAAAGTCGCCAGGCTGGTCGGTGGGTGACGGTTACCTGACGAGCATGGTGACCGTGCCGACGCCATCCAGCACCGCGCTGACCTGGTCGATTGCGGTTCGCCAGCCACTGGAAACCGCCCTGCAACCGGCGCGTCTGCTGCTGTACAAATTGCTCATGCTAGGGGTGTTCGCCGCAGTGCTGTTCGGGTTGGTGGCGTATTACCTGGCGCTGTACTTGAGCCGTCCCATCGAACAGCTCGCACGCTCGGCCAAACAGGTGCAGGACAACCAGCCCGGCGCGCACTTCCCGCTCCAGCATCCGGTGCGCGAAATCGCACAGTTGGGGCAATCAATCGATGCGATGACGCAATCGCTGCTCGGCAAAGAACGCGAACTGCAGGAAGCCAATGCCTCGCTGGAAGCGACCGTGGCGCAACGCACCGCCGACCTGATGCAAGCCAATGCCGAGCTGCTCAGCCTGGCCACTCACGATGCGCTGACCGGCGTTTACAACCGTCGCCGCTTCGACGAAAAGATCACCGAATACAGCCTGCTGTCGCGACGCACCGGGCGCCCGTTCGCGCTGCTGCTGATCGATGCCGATTACTTCAAGCGCATCAATGACACACACGGCCATGCGGTCGGCGATGAGGTGCTCAAACAACTGGCGCAGTTGATTCAGACCAGCCTGCGCACCACCGATTTTGTCGCGCGTTACGGCGGTGAAGAGTTCGCCGTGCTGCTCCCGGAAATCGCCCAGCCCGACACCCCTGAAGTGGTCGCCGAGAAGATCCGCGCAGCCGTCGCTGACGCAGAGTTTGCCAGCGTCGGCCAGGTCACGGTGAGCATCGGCGTAGGCCTGGCCGATCCGGCAGACAACAGCCCCACCGCCCTGATCAAACGCGCCGATCAACAGCTGTATCAGGCAAAAGCGGCCGGGCGCAACCAAGTCGCCTGCCACGACACCCCCAAAACCACCACCCCCCTGTAGGAGCTGCCGCAGGCTGCGATCTTTTGATCTTGATGGTAAAAAACCAGAGCAAAAGATCGCAGCCTGCGGCAGCTCCTACAGGGGGACGTGTAGCAAAGGTCAGGTGTTGGTTTTCAGCTTGGTCCACAAGCGTGTCGACAGTCGGGCAATCGCCGCCGGCAGTTCTTCCACGGTGAACAGTTTTTCCATCACGCTTTTCGGCGGATAAATCGCCGCATCCTGCTGCACGTCCGGGTTGAGGAACTCATCCGCCGCAGCGTTCGGGTTGGCGTAGTGAATGCTGTTGCTGATGTTGGCGATCACCTTCGGCTCAAGCAGGTAATTCATGTAGGCGTAGGCGTTCTTCTCGTGCGGCGCGCTTTTCGGCATGACCATCATGTCGAACCACAGTGTCGTGCCCTCGTCCGGGATCGAGTAAGCGATGTCGATGCCATTCTTCGCTTCCTTGGCGCTCGCAGCGGCCTGGACGATGTCGCCGTTGAAACCGATCACCGCGCAGACGTTACCGTTGGCCAGATCACTGATGTATTTCGAGGCGTGGAAATACTGGATATACGGGCGGATCTTCAACAGCGCCTGCTCGGCCTTTTTATAATCCGCCGGCTCATGGCTGTGCGGCGGCAGGCCCAGGTAGTTGAGGGTGATCGGCAGCACCTGCGTCGGGTTGTCGATGATGGCGACGCCGCACTGGCTGAGCTTCTTGATAGTGTCTTCGTCGAAGAACATTTTCCACGAGCGGGTGACGTCGGTGTTGCCGAAAATCGCCTTGATCTTCTCGACGTTATAACCAATGCCCGCAGTGCCCCACATGTACGGGTAGCCGTACTGATTGCCCGGGTCATTGACCTCAAGTTTGTGCAGCAATACCGGATCGAGATTCTTCCAGTTCGGCAGCTGTGACTTGTCGAGCTTCTGAATCGCGCCAGCCTTGATCAGCCGCGACAGAAAGTGGTTCGACGGGCTGACCACGTCATAACCGGTGTTGCCGGTCATCAACTTCGACTCCAGCACTTCATTGCTGTCGTGGATGTCGTAGGTGGTCTTGATGCCGGTCGCCTGAGTGAAATTGGCCAGGGTGTCCGGGGCGATGTAGCTGTTCCAGTTGGAGATGTTCACGGTTTCGTCGGCGTAAACCGACGCCGAGCCGGCCGCGAGCACGAGCGCCAGGGAAAGTGGATGGATGCGCATGTTCTGTCACCTGAGTTGAGTGGCTTTTGTTCTTGTGCGGAATGCGAAATTTCAGATTTCTGTTCTGGCCCTGACCGCCTCCACGCGCATGCGAAGCATGGCACCGATATCAAAAAAGGGGCGCGGTGGCAGCCAGCCGGGTTCGGCCCGCTGCATCACCGATTGCAACAGCGGCGAGTCAACGCCCGAGGCCAGTTCGGCGAGCAGCCGCCCCCACAAGGTTCCGCGCGCAACGCCGGAACCGTTGCAGCCAGCAACGGCGAAAACGCCCTCCTCGACCCGGTCAAAAAACGCCTGGCCACTGCGCGTCGCACTCAGGTGGCCGGTCCAGGTGTACTGAATGTCCTGCTCGCCGAGGAACGGAAAGCGCCGTTGCAAACCCCGAACGTGATGCGCGCGACGGATCGCCAGTTCGCTGTGGCAAAGGTCGCGCGTACGGTATTCGGCGGTGTTGCGGATCATCACGCGCCGATCCGGTGTCAGCCGCACCGTCGCCCCCAGTGGCCGGGTCGACAGCACGCCCCACGGCTCGACGGCGCCGATGGCCTGAAACTCTTGATCGGTAAGCGGTCGGGTGAGGCTGGCGCTGAGTTCCATGGGGAAAGTCGAGCTGTCGGCGATTCCGACCCGAGGAATGAATGCATTAAGGCAGACCAGCACCTGCCGGGCCTCGATGCTGCCCGCCACGCCGTGGGCGCGCAGCCGGCTCTGACTCAGGCGCTCGAGACCGCTGATGTCGGTGTTTTCGTAAACGGTGATATTGCCCGGCAAAGCGTTGAGCAAGCCTTTGACGTACTTCGCCGGTTGCAGCAAGGCGTTGCCGTTGCCGCAGTTGATCGCGGCCTGGTAGTGCCGGGTGCCCAACTGCTGCGCCAGTGCCGCGCCTTGCACAAACTCCGCTCGCGCACCGAGCGCGCGCAGTGTCGCCAGTTTGGCGTCGACCTGATCGAGTTTGGCCCGGTCGCTCACGGCGAAGTAGTAACCGCTGTCGCGAAAGTCGCAGTCGATGGCATGCCGGGCAATGCGCTGGCGCACTTCTTCGCTGGCCGTGCGCGAAATCATCGTGTCGACTTCAAAGCCGGCAAAGCCCGGCGTGCCGATCAATTCGCTGTGCGCCGGATGCTCATGGGCCACGACAAATCCCGAGTTGCGTGCCGAGGCGCCTTGCGCCGCGCGCTGGCGATCGACCACGACAATGCGGGCCTGCGGATGCAGCTCGGCGAGCGTATGCGCGGCGCTAAGCCCGGTAATCCCGCCACCGATCACCAGCCAGTCGGCCTTTTGCGCACCACTCAGGCGACCGCGTTCCGGCGAACTCCCGGCCTGCGCGATCCAGCCACATACGTTTTCCATGCTTCACCTCATCGACTGTCGTTCTGCGCCTTGCTTCTGCCCGTCGAGCATGCGTGAATCGCATGCACCACTTGAGAAGATCGTCGCCAGAGCTAGAATCTATTAGGTCTTGGCCTGACCGACCAACGCTATAAAATCATCGAGCCATTCTGAAAACGCATGGATAAAATTCGTCACGCCCCTTCCTTGCAAGCCCTGCAAGCGCTGGTCGAAGTTGCCCGCTGTGGCAGCTTCACCTCGGCTGCGCAAAAGCTGTGTCTGACCCAAAGCGCGATAAGCCGACAGATCCAGCAACTGGAAAGCCACTTCAAGGTCGCGCTGTTCATCCGCACCAGCCGCAGCTTGCGCCTGACGCCGGAGGGCGAGCAGGTGTTGGCCAGCGCCCGCAGCATCCTCGAACAGTTGCAAACCCTCGAAGAACGTCTCGCCCCACAAAAGCGCCCCTTCCGCATCCGCCTGCACGTGTCGCTGGCGGTGCGCTGGCTGCTGCCCAGGCTCAGCGACTTTTACCTGCGCCACCCCGAGGTGTCGCTGGCGATTGAAACCGTTGCCACTGAAGTGGTTGAGCCGGCGAGCGACAGCGATGCCTACGTTGTTTATCTGCCGCAGCCGAGCAGCGCTGCCGATTGCCTGACGCTGTTCGAGGAAACGCTGGTGCCGGTGTGTTCACCCAACCTCGCGCACGCACCGCGCTCGATCGACGAGTTGCAGCGCTTTGCGTTGCTGCACCGCTCGGCCGATCGCCAGGCATGGATCGAATGGCTGGCGGCCAATGAGGGCAAACCGCTGGAGGATTACCGGCACATCCCGTTCAACCTCGATGAGCTGGCACTGGATGCGGCGGCGCGAGGATTGGGCGTGGCGGTGACGGACATGACGCTGGCGGCGGAGTCGATCGAGCGCGGGGTATTGGTGGTGCCGTTTGGCGAGCCGCTACGCACGGGCGGGGTGTATTCACTGAGCCTGCAACCGGCGGCGGCATCGCACCCTGCCTGCGCTGTGGTCATGGCATGGTTTGCCGACCAGACACACCCGCCTGCCCCAACCACGCCATAACCCCACCAAGAACACACCCCTGTAGGAGCTGCCGAAGGCTGCGATCTGTTGATCTTGTTTTTTAAAAGCGAGATCAACAGATCGCAGCCTGCGGCAGCGCCTACAGGGATTACTTGAAGGTTTGCAGGTAGGCCAGCAGGTTGTCGAGTTTCTCTTCGTCGCTCAGGCCCCAGAAGATCATCCGGGTGCCTGGCACCACACCTTTCGGGTCTTTCAGGTACGCCCTTAGCGTTTCATCATCCCAGGTCACGCCCGAGTTTTTCATCGCATCGGAATAGACGTAGTTGGCCGATGTCCCGGCAGGTCGGCCGACAATGCCGTTGAGTTGCGGACCGAAGCCCGGACGCGCCGACTCGCCCACCTGATGGCAGCCACCGCACAGACGCGGGAAGATTTTTGCCCCGGCCTCGGGGTCGCCTGCGGCCTGGGCAGTGGTGGTGAACAGACCTGCACCGAGGATCAGGGCGAGGATCAATGAAGCGCGGTTTTTCATCTGGATTTCCGGATCGGCATAATTCGGGCGGCGCAAGGGTAGCACTTTGTGGCGAGGAGGCTTGCGCCCTCCCCCAACGATCGGGTTTTACAGGTAGGCGCCGATGACCTTTCTGACCGTGATCAACGCCTCGCGCAAAACCTCCAGGCTCACCGAACCCAATGCCAGACGAATCGCGTGCGGCACATGCGTCGACACCGAGAACGGTTCGGCGGTGGTGACGGAAATCTGTTCGTGCATCAACTCCACGACAATCTGATCGGCGCGTACGTCCTCCGGCAGCGGCAACCAGAGGAAATACGAAGCCGGATGGCCTATGTACGGCAGCCCTTTCAACACCTCGGCCGCCAAGGCTTGCCGCGCCTGTGCATCACTGCGCTTTTGTTGCTCAAGCACGGCGACCGTGCCGTCATCGAGCCAGCCACACGCAATCGCGGTCATGATCCCGGGAGTGTTCCAGGTCGTGGCGCGGATGATGCGCTCCAGCGCCGGCACCGTGTGCGCCGGCGCCGCGATGAACCCGACACGCAAACCGGTGGCGATGTTTTTCGACAGGCCGCAAACGTACACCGTGCGCTCCGGCGCCATCTCCACCAGCGGACGAGGTGGGTTTTGCACCAGAAACGCGTAGGCCGCGTCTTCGATGATCGTCAGGTCATGCCGACGGGCAATCGCCACCAACTGCTCGCGCTGCTCCAGCGGCATCACCCAGCCCAGCGGATTGTGCAGCGTCGGCATGCTGTACACGGCGCGCACCGAACGGCTGCGGCAGAGCTTGTCGAGGGCGGCGAGATCTGGCCCGTGCTCACTGACCGGGATCGCCACCACTTCCAGATGCAGCGCTTCGGCCAACACTTTGAAGCCGGAATAGGTCAGCGCGTCCGCCGCAATCACATCGCCCGGTTTGAGCAGCGCCATCAGCGTCACGGCCAGGCCTTGCTGGGCACCGTTGACGATCAGCACTTGCTCGGGCTCGACGTTTACACCGCGTGCCGACAGATGCCGCGCCACCGAAGCGCGCTCGTGGCTGCGCCCGGCGTGGGGCTGATAACGCAACAAGGCTTCGAGATCCCCGGACAAGGCTAATTGGCGCAAGGCCGTGCGCAGCAGATCAGCCTGACCGGGCAGCGACGGATAGTTGAAATTGAGGTCGATCATGCCGACGGCCACGTCTTTCTGGTCAATGCCCTGCCCTGGTGACAACGACGTTTCGCGCACAAATGTGCCGCGCCCGGTTTCGCCGCTGACCAGCCCCATCGCCTCAAGCTCCGCGTAGACGCGGGACGCCGTGACCAATGCGAGGCCTTCTTGCAACGCCAGTTGCCGATGCGTCAGCAGCCGCGTGCCGGGGGCCAGGCGCCCGGAACGGATGTCCGCCGCATACGTATCAACGATGGTCTTGTAGCGAGAGCGCGGCATGCCGGGATGTATCCATTACAATTTTTTGATTGTGCTGATTCTCGATCATAGGATTCACCTAAGGCAACCCCACTTTTGAGCGCGACCCGACATGGAACGAACCTCGAACCTGAGCAACCCGGCCTTGGAAAAAACCAGCGGCTGGATCAACGGCTTTATCGGCGTAGTGATTTTCAGCGGTTCACTGCCCGCCACACGGCTGGCAGTGCTGGAGTTCGACCCGGTGTTTCTCACCGTTGTACGCGCCGCCATTGCCGGGGTGTTGGCACTGGCCTTGCTGTGGCTGTTTCGTGAACGACGGCCGGCGCGCAATCAGTGGCTGTCACTGTTCATTGTGGCGATGGGCGTGGTGCTCGGTTTTCCGTTGCTGACCGCATTGGCACTGCAACACGTGACCTCGGCGCATTCGATTGTGTTTGTCGGATTGCTGCCACTGGCCACGGCGATTTTCGGAGTGTTGCGCGGCGGTGAGCGGCCGCGCCCGGTGTTCTGGATTTTCTCGATTCTGGGCAGTGCGCTGGTCGTGGGTTTTGCGCTGTCACAAGGGTTGACCGCTTCACCCACCGGCGATCTGCTGATGCTCGCTGCCATCGTCGCCTGCGGCCTCGGTTACGCCGAAGGCGCCAAACTGTCGCGAACCCTCGGTGGCTGGCAGGTGATCTGCTGGGCGCTGGTGCTGTCGTTGCCGCTGATGGCGTTGCTGAGTCTGTGGCTGGCGCCCGCCTCGTTCAGCCAGATCAGCCTGTCGGCGTGGCTGTGCCTGGCGTATGTCTCGCTGTTCAGCATGCTGATCGGCTTTGTGTTCTGGTATCGCGGCCTGGCGCAAGGTGGCATCGCCGCCGTCGGCCAGTTGCAATTGCTGCAACCGTTTTTCGGTTTGGCGCTGGCGGCGACGCTGCTGCACGAACACGTCAGCGTCGGCATGCTGGCGGTGACCCTGGGGGTGATTCTGTGTGTGGCAGGGGCGAAGAAATTCGCCAGATAACGTTCAGGCGCCAGCCTTCCACTCGCGCGGACTGAGCCCGGTCTTGCGGCGAAAAGCACGGGCCAGCGCCGACGGGCTTTCATAGCCGACCTCGGCGGCAATCAGCGCAATTGACCGGCCCTCGCGCAAGCGCTTTTGCGCGAGGCTGACCCGCCAGCTCAGCAGATAATCGGCCGGCGTCTGCCCGACCACACGGCGAAACTGCTCGGCAAAACTGGCGCGGGAAAGATTGGCGGCCATTGCCAGCTCGGCGACGCTCCACGGTTTTTGCGGTTGTTCATGCATCAGCGTCAAGGCACGGGACAAACGCGGATCAGCGAGCCCGGCGATCATTCCCGGTTGTTGTTCGCGGCTGCTGATCAGGTGACGCAGGAGCAGAATCACCAGCAACTCGAACAGCCGATCCATCACGGCGAAACGCCCGCAGTGACTGTCGAACGCCTCCTGGAACAGCCACTCCACGGTGCTGCCGAGCTGGGGAATATCAGTGAGTTTGAGCACCAGGTAATCCGGCAGCGCCGCCGCCAGCGCATTACCCGCACCGCCGTCGAACGTCAGCGTTGCGCAGACCACTTGCGTGGCCATGGCTTCGTCGGCAGACATTCGATGGGCAAAAGGTCGGGGGAAGAAAATCAATGACGGCTCATCAAGACGAACTTCGCGTTCATTGCCCGGTTTGAGCAACAACGCCCCGGCCTGCAATAAATGCACATGCCCGGTCGGCTCACCGTCATGAACACTGACGCCACAGAACGTGCCGCTGTGAAAGGTGCCGGCATTCACACCGAAATGGCTGAGCAAGGTTGAAAGGCGATCCATGGACGACTCCGCAGGACAACTCTGGACGATCTGTTGCATATCCTCGACGATTTGCAGCCAATGCACCAGCTATGCTCCCTAACATGGCTTCCATTCCCGGCGCACATCGCACCGGACACCTGGAGCATCAGCATGAGCCGCATCAACACCATCAGCCTCGACACCGCCAACGACGCCACCCGCACTGTGCTCGACGGCGTGAAGAAAAAGATCGGCTTTTTGCCGAACCTGTTTGCGACGCTGGCCAACGCGCCGGTCGCCCTCGACACTTACGTACAAGCCTCGGCCATCCTCGGCAAAAGCTCGCTGAGCGCCCAGGAAAAAGAAGCGGTGTACCTCGCCACTTCGCAAGTCAACGGCTGCGACTATTGCCTGGCCGCACACACCCTGTTCGGCGCCAAGGCCGGGCTGTCGCCGCAGGACATTCTTGCGGCACGACAGGGCGAACTGAATGCCTACGCCACCCTCGCCTATCAACTGACGGAAAGCCGCGGGCACTTGAACGATGAACAAATCGCCGCCGCCCGCGCCGCCGGCATCAATGACCGCAAGATCATCGAAGTGATTGCCGTGGTAGCGGTGCAGACCCTGACCAACTACCTGAACAACGTGGCACTCACCGATATCGATTTCCCGGCAATCGACGCCTGATCAGCATTTGCTCCTGCTGGGCTGTGTAGCGGACTTGGTTTTTTGAGATGAAAAGCCAGGGTCGCTGCGCAACCCAACGGGGATAAATCCCCTCGCCACAAATGTGCTGTCTGACGCATCGTACCTGCCTGAAGAACCCCCTGTGGCAAGGGGATTTATCCCCGATGGACTGCGCAACAGTCCCCTGCTTTCAAAGCCAGAACAAGCCCCCCCCTGAACACCCCGTCACCGGCAAATCCCCTCACCACAAATGCGCTGCCTGACGCATCGTGCCTGTCTAAAGAAACCCCTGTGGCGAGGGGATTTATCCCCGATGGACTGCACCAGTCCCCTGCTTTCAAAGCCAGAACAAGCCCCCCCTGAACACCCCGTCACCGGCAAATCCCCTCACCACAAATGCGCTGCCTGACGCATCGTGCCTGCCTAAAGAAACCCCTGTGGCGAGG
Organism: Pseudomonas sp. PB103; assembly: GCF_009764635.1. Classification (NCBI taxonomy): domain Bacteria; kingdom Pseudomonadati; phylum Pseudomonadota; class Gammaproteobacteria; order Pseudomonadales; family Pseudomonadaceae; genus Pseudomonas; species Pseudomonas sp. PB103. The sequence goes on from NZ_RWIL01000155.1 coordinate 13,321, forward strand.
GGATTTATCCCCGATGGACTGCGCAGCAGTCCCCTGCCTTCAAAGCCAGAACAAGCCCCCCCCTGAACACCCCGTCACCGGCAAATCCCCTCTCCAGAAATGCGCTGCCTGACGCATCGTGCCTGCCTGAAGAAACCCCTGTGGCGAGGGGATTCATCCCCGATGGACTGCGCAGCAGTCCCCTGCCTTCAAAGCCAGAACAAGTCCCCCCCTGAACACCCCGTCACCGGCAAATCCCCTCACCACAAAATGTTTTGTCCGACGCATCGTGCCTGCCCCCCTGAAGCCCCCCTGTGGCGAGGGGATTCATCCCCGATGGACTGCGCAGCAGTCCCCTGCTTTCAAAGCCAGAACAAGTCCCCCCCTGAACACCCCGTCACCGGCAAATCCCCTCACCACAAAATGTTTTGTCCGACGCATCGTGCAATGATGTACAAGGCCCTGTTTCGCCAACAGGCAGGTGCGCTGAACCCGACAGCGCGCACCAGGGTCTTTCATCAGAGACTGACGTCAGGAAAGCCACAAATCCCATGACAGACTGGTTGCAAAACAACGGCGAGATGGCCGAGCTGATTCGACGGCACGACTGGGCGAATACCCCGCTCGGCCCGTTGGAGCAATGGCCCGATGTGCTCAAGACCACCGTCTCGCTCAGTCTCGGCTCGCACTTCCCTCAGGCCATCGTCTGGGGGCCTGAGCTGACCACCCTGTTCAACGACGCTTTCATGCCGATCCTCGGCGACAAGCCGCTCGCGTTGGGGCGGCCGTTCAGTCATATCTGGCAAGAAGCCTGGCGCGAAATCAGTCCCATCGCCACGGCGGCATACGCCGGCCAGGCGACTTACATCGAAAATTTTCCGCTGGTCGTCGAGCGCGGCAATGGTCCGGAACAGGCCTATTTCACCTTCTGCTACAGCCCGATTCGCGACCCGCAGGGCACGATCGTCGGCCTGCTCGACACCGTCACCGAAACCACCCAGACGGTGTTTCTCAACCAGCGCCTGGCGGTGCTCGACGCCCTCGGCAACGCCGTCGCCAATGCTACTGAAGCACCAGCGATTCTCGCCGCGAGCACGCGGTTGATGGTCGAGCAATTGCACCTGTCCAACTGCGCGTACGCCGACATGGATGCCGATGAAGACGGCTTCACCATTCGCGGCGACTGGGCCGCGCCGGGCTCACCGAGCATCGTCGGCCATTACCAGTTGCGCGACTTCGGCGAGAAGGCACTGACTCTGCTGCGGGCCGGCAAACCGCTGATCATCCACGACAACCGCGCCGAATTGCCACCGCAAGAATCGGCGACTTTTCAGGACATCGGCATTACCGCGACCATTTGTGTGCCGTTGATCAAACAAGGTCGGCTGACCGCTTTGATGGCCATTCACGACAAGGTCGCGCGGGCCTGGTCGCCCTTTGAACAGGCGTTGTTGAGCGAAGTGACCGAGCGCTGCTGGGCGCACATCGAACGCGTGCGCGCCGACGCCGATGTGCGCGCCGGCCTGACGGCATTGGCGGAATTGAATGCCACGCTGGAACAACGTGTCGAGGAGCGCAGCGTGCGCCTCGCTCACGCCGAGTCGGCATTGCGCCAGTCGCAAAAGCTCGAAGCCATCGGCCAGCTCACTGGCGGCGTCGCCCACGACTTCAACAACCTGCTGACCATCATTCGCTCATCGGTGGACTTTTTACGCCTGCCCAACCTGTCGGAAGAACGTCGCCAACGCTACATGCGCGCGATGTCGGACACGGTCGAGCGTGCCGCCAAACTCACCAGTCAATTGCTCGCCTTCGCCCGGCGCCAGCCGTTGAACCCACAAATTATCGATGCCGGTGAGCGTCTGGCGAACATCGGCGAGATGCTCGAGTCCGTCACCGGGGCGCAGATCCATGTCAGCGTCGAACTGCCCGATCAACCCTGCTACATCCACGTCGACCTGAGCCAGTTCGAAACGGCGCTGATCAACATCGCGTTGAATGCCCGTGATGCGATGGAGGGCCAGGGTTTACTCAAACTGCGTCTGCGAGGTGATCTGCCATTGCCGCCGATTCGCGGCCATGCGGGGTCGCAGAGTGCGTTTGTGGCAATCACGCTGACCGACAACGGCTCGGGGATCGACGCGAAAACCCTCGAGCATATTTTCGAGCCGTTCTTCACCACCAAAGCTGTCGGCAAAGGCACCGGCCTGGGGCTCTCGCAGGTGTTCGGATTTGCCAAGCAGTCGGGCGGCAACGTCGATGTGTCCAGCGTGCCGGGCCAAGGCACGGTCTTCGCCTTGTACCTGCCGCAAGTGGAAAGCACGGCGGCGCGGGCATCGACCGAACTGGCAGACCCGGGCGAAGCGCCACCGGTGTATGCCAAACGCCGGGTGCTGGTGGTCGAGGACAATCTGGACGTCGGCCGCTTTGCCAATCAGATCCTTCAGGATCTGGGTTACGAAACCGCCTGGGCGACCAACGCCGAGCAAGCCCTGCAACTGGCCGGAACGGACGCGATGGCGTTCGACGCGGTGTTTTCCGATGTGGTCATGCCGGGCATCAGCGGCATTGCGCTGGCCCGGGAGCTGCGCCGCCGACGCGCGGATCTGCCGGTGATCCTCACGTCGGGTTACAGCGAGGAGCTGGCGCGCAGCGGTTACGACGGTTTCGAATTTCTCGCCAAACCGTATTCGGCCGAGCAGGTCTCGCGCATTCTCGCCAGGACCTGGGGCTGATCGACGCAGGCTTCAGTCGTGGGCGACGCCGGCACGCTTGAGCAGTTTCTTGCAGCGTTCCGAGAGATGAAACACCTGCAAGTGCTTGCCAGCCTTGGCGTAGCGCTCACGCAGGGTTTTCAGTGCGGCGATCGCCGAGTAATCGACAAAGCTCAGGTGCCGGCAATCGAGAGTCACATGGGCCGGGTCATTGGCCGGGTCGAACTGATTGAGAAACGGCGTGGTCGAGGCGAAGAACAGAGTGCCGTGCAGGCGATAGAGTTTGCTGCCGTCGGCTTCGACATGCTCATCGGCGTACAGCTCGCGCGCCTGCTGCCAGGCGAAGTTCAGCGCCGCAATGATGATGCCGCACAGCACAGCGGTGGCCAGATCGGTGAACACGGTGATGGTGGTCACGGCGATGATCACCAGCACATCGTTGAGCGGCACTTTGTTGATCACCCGCAACGACGCCCAGGCGAAGGTCTGCTGCGACACCACAAACATCACGCCGACCAGCGCCGCCAGTGGAATCCGCTCGATCAGCGGCGACAGGAACAGGATGAACAACAGAACCAGCACGCCCGCGACCACGCCGGACAAGCGCCCGCGCCCACCGGAGCTGAGGTTGATCACGGTCTGGCCGATCATCGCGCAACCGCCCATGCCGCCGAAAGCGCCGGAGACCATGTTGGCTGCGCCAAGCGCCACACATTCGCGGTCCGGGTAGCCACGGGTTTCGGTGATTTCATCGGTGAGGTTCAGCGTCAGCAGCGTTTCCAGCAGACCGACCAGCGCCATCAGGATCGCGTACGGGGCGATGATCCGCAGGGTCTCCAGGTTCCACGGGATATCGGGCAGTGCGAACGTCGGCAGGCCGCCGGCAATGTGCGCCATGTCGCCGAGGGTGCGGGTCGGCAAACCGAACAGGTAGACCAGCAGGCCAACGCCAAGAATCGCCACCAGCGCTGGAGGCACAGCTTTGGTCAGGCGCGGCAGGATGTAGACGATGGCCATGGTCAGCGCCACCAGGCCTGCCATCAGGTACAACGGTGTGCCGCTGAGCCACTCTTCAGCGCTTTTGAAATGCTCCAACTGCGCCAGCGCAATAATGATCGCCAGGCCGTTGACGAAGCCGAGCATCACCGAGTGCGGCACCATGCGCACCAGTTTGCCCAGGCGCAACAGTCCGAACGCCATCATGATCAGACCGCCGAGCAACACCGTCGCCAGCAGATACTGCACGCCCTGCTGCACCACCAGCGCAACAATCACCACAGCCATCGAACCGGCCGCACCGGAGACCATGCCCGGCCGGCCGCCGAACAGCGCGGTCAGCGTACAAATGATGAACGCGCCATACAGGCCCATTAGCGGATTGAGGTGCGCCACCAACGCGAACGCAATGCATTCGGGCAACAGGGCAAACGAGGTGGTGAGTCCGGCCAGGACATCGGCGCGCAGACGAATCGGTTTCATGGCATACCTGACTGAGCGGCCGTGGAGCTCGGCCGCCGGTGTTCGGGGGAAAAGAGGGTTGCGGATGTTACGGAATTGTCCGGGATCGGGCCAGTGATCGCTGACACTTGTCGACTCGGGCTTTATGCTGGCGCACCTGTGTATGCGTTGAGTTCGACCATGTCATCTTTTCTAAGCGCGCGCGAAGTGTGCCAGCGCCTGCGCGACGCGGCACTGGGCGTATTGCCGTTCAAGGTCCGCGAGCCACCTGCCGCGAGCGGGTTGGTCGCGGTCGAAATCGAGGGTTGGCGCCTGCTGCTGGATTTTGAGGGTGGGCGACTGCATCACTGTGAACAGGCCCGCAGCGGCGACGGACAGGAGGGCACGCTCGATACCTGGCAGCGTTACGGCACCGATCCGGTGAGTTTGCTCAGTACTTGGGAACTGGCGCAGATCGAACGGTTGTTGGCGGATGCCTGTCAGCCCTGACGCAAGTCCAGAAGATAAGTGTAGTAACCCGTGTCGCGCACATATCCGAGTGACTCGTACAAACGCTGTGCAGTGAAGTTGTCGATGGCGGTTTCCAGCACCAGGCCTTTGGCGCCGGTCTGCAAGGCAAAGTCGCGCGCCGTGTTCATCAGCAATCGGCCGACGCCGCGACCACGGGCAGTCGGCGCCGTGAACAAGTCGCTGAGCAGCCAGGTGCGGTGAGCGTCGATGGATGAAAACGTCGGATAAAGCTGCACGAAACCCAGCGCCTCTGCCTCTTCGTCCTCAGCCAGAAAAATCGCCGACTCGTTGCCCGCCATGCGCTCGGCGATGAATGCACGCGATTGCCCGAGGTTGGAGGGCTGCTGGTAAAAGCCCCGATAAGCGTCGAACAACTGCGCAACCGCGTCCAGCTGTGGCGTGTTGGCGCGCACTACCTGAATTGTCATGGCCCTTCCTCGATCTCCAATCATCGATCCAGCATAGCGCTGTGCGTCGAGTCTGCTGGCTTCACCGCTATATAGTTTTGTATATTGCGAAACCGAAATCGCCAGAACCTTGCCATGCCGTCCATTTATTCCGTATTTCCATGAGCGCCATAAGAGTCCGCAACGAGCAGTTGATCCTTGCCGCTGCCAGCGAAGAATTCGCCGCCAATGGCTTCAACGCCACCCAGACCCGCGACATCGCCGCCCGCGCCGGGGTGCCCAAGGCGAATCTGTATTACTACTTCCAGACCAAGGAAAACCTCTACAGCAAAGTGCTGCTGGGGTTCGTCGAACCGTTGCTGGAAGCCTCGGCGGTGCTGCGCGAAAGTGACGATCCGCTGATCGGGCTGCGCGCCTACGTCGCGGCGCGAATCCGGATTGCCCGTGAGCATCCGGCGATTGCCAAGGTGTTCAGTAGCGAGTTGCTGCTGGGTGGCCGGCAGTTGCCCGACGAGTGTCGCGACCTGCTGCACGCTGAAGCGCGGCGCAATGTCGAGTGCCTGCGCAGCTGGATCGAGCGTGGTCTGTTGGCGCCGGTGGACCCGGAGCATTTGATGCTGTTCATCTGGTCGGCGACGCGCACGTACACCAATATTGGCTGGCAGATGGGCTGCATCACCGGGCGCGCCGAACCGCAGGATGAGGATTATCAGACGGCGGCGGAAACGATTACGCGGATGGTGCTGGAGGGTGTGGTGGTCGCGCCACGGGTTGGGGAGATTCGCGGGGTGTTGTTTGCGACTTGAGTTGTGTGGGGGGTTGAGGGCTGCTGTGCAGCCGTCGGGGATGAATCCCCTCACCACAGGGGTTGTGCAGCCACAGAGGGTTACGTCAGGGCATGAATTCGATAGGCAGATCGAGGTTGTTTTTCATGCGTTCATGCCAGGCCTGCAAAGCTACAGGCAACCGGGTTTTCCATTTCGGCACGTTGGTGTAATAGCGCAGGCGTGAATTGCCACCCTCGTATGTCACCAGCAGCACCCAGAAGCGCGCGCCGCTGGCACGCATGATGACGCCGGTCCCGCCCAGACCGCGCATCCACATTTCGGTGACCTGACTGTCCGGCACGTCTGATGAAGGTTGCGCGGTCATCAATGACCCCGACGTGCCCACCGCCCGTTGGTAATCGTCTTCAAGCAGCGCGTGCAAGGCCTGGTTTTCGGCGGGCGTGCGCGCCAGGCCCAGGCTGAGCATGTCGTAATCCAGGGTCAACGGCTGCTCCGAGGCGATAAAGCGGCCGGTGTAATACACGCCCATCCCGGCGCTGCAATAGCCGCCGGCGTCCGTGTGCGAAATGTCCAGCACGCCGTTGATCGGCGTGAACACCAGGGTGCATTCGTCTTCCGCGTAAATCGCTACGCCATCCTTGAGCGTGGCGACGCCTTCAATATCGCCGGAGTTACCACCCTCACCCGCCTCTATGCTGATGAAAACGTGCGTGGCGTCACGCCGCTGGGTGGTCGCGGTCGCCGACGTTGTCGTGCTGGGTGGAATGAGTTGCCAGGTCGCGTCCCAACTGAAGGGTTGCGTGGCATGTTCGAGTTCGGCCAGACGCATCAGATACTGGCGGCGCAAGCAGGCCGTCAGGTCACCACAGCCGTTGCGATTTTTCAGCCATTGCCGCTGATCGGTCTTGAGCGCCTTGGGGTCGGGGACGTTGGCGAGCGTCGTGCGCCAACGTTCTGCGAGCTGCTCATCGAGCCGCGAAAGATCGGCATCGGCACAAATGGCTTTTTCCGCTTTGCTGGTCGCGCTGGCGCAATCGAAACTGGCGGCGTGGACACTGGAGGCAAACGCGAGGGCTGTCAGCGCCAGGGCATGACGAAGGGTCAAGGCGAACATCGATAGATTCCATTCTTCGGACGGCGCGCAGTATGCCAGCGCGGCCACCGAAAATCCTCGCAGGAGCAAAGCTTGCTCGCGAAGGCGGTGGCACTGCCGGCCTTTTGGGTGGCTGGGCGGGCGCTTTCGCGAGCAAGCTTTGCTCCTACGGGGATTGTGGTCAGAAGGTGATGGTAGCGGCGGGTTTGACGTCGATGCGGGCGACGGAACCGGTCAGGTGGGCGAGGTCTTTGTTGTGTTCGGCGATGATGTCTTCAGCGCGCATGTTGCCGTTGTCGACGGTGGAATGCGCGTCGGCGACCAGCACCACGTCGTAACCGAGCTGATGCGCCTGGCGCACGGTGGCGTTGACGCAGTAATCGGTTTGCAGGCCGCAAATCACCAGTCGCTCGAAATCCTCGCTTGGCAGCAGCTTGCGTAAATCCGTCTGGTAAAACGCATCCGGCGTGGTCTTGCGCACGCGCAGGTCTTGGCTGGCAGTTTGCAACGCTTCAGCCAGTTGCCAGCCTTCTGCGCCATGGGCCAACGGACTGTCGGCTTCTTCGTGCTGGATCAACACGACAGGCACGCCCGCCTCGCGCGCGCGGCGGCTGAGCGGGTTGATGGTATCGATCACACGATGGATGTCATGGCACTGGTATTCGCCCGCACAGAGTGCGCGTTGAACGTCGATGATCAGTAATGCGGTGGTCATGATGAGCCTTCCTTGATCAATCCTTGAGACAGGTGCGGGCCTGAGCCCGCGCCTTTTTTTACGCCCTCAGTAACCCAGTGACAACCCGGTATTGCGCCGTGGATCGTTGGCGCCGTAGAAGCGGTTTTTGCCGACCGGTTTACCGCCCAGCGACGGCGCCCCGACCAGAATCGCAGCGATGTGGTTGGCATCCTGCGGTCCGGCGAACTTGTGCCCCCAGCTCTCGAGGATTTTCTTCGTGTCGGGGCTGGCGGCGAAGTCTTCGAGGTTGGTTTCCTCCGGCATCCACTGCTGGTGGAAACGCGGCGCATCGACCGCTTCCTGCAGGCCCATGCCGTAGTCGATGACGTTGAGCATGGTCAGCAAAGTCGCAGTGATGATCCGGCTACCGCCCGGTGTACCCACCACCATCACCACTTTGCCGTCCTTGGTAACGATGGTCGGGCTCATCGACGACAGCGGTGCCTTGCCCGGCGCGATGGCGTTGGCTTCGCCCTGCACCAGGCCGTACATGTTCGGCACGCCGACCTTGGAGGTGAAGTCGTCCATTTCGTCGTTGAGAATCACCCCGGTCTTGCTCGCCATCACGCCCGCGCCGAACCAGTCATTGAGGGTGTAGGTGACCGAAACCGCGTTGCCCCACTTGTCGACGATCGAATAGTGCGTGGTATTGCTGCCTTCATGGGGTGCGGTGCCGGGTTTCAGTTCCGCCGAGACGCCAGCCTTTTGCGGCTGAATCGCGTCGCGCAGCTTGGTCGCGTAGTTCTTGTCGAGCAGGTGCTCGATCGGGTTTTTCACGAAGTCCGGATCGCCGAGGTAGCTGTTGCGATCGACATACGCGTGGCGCATCGCTTCGATCTGGTAGTGCATGCCCTGGGCCGAATGGAAGCCCAGGTCCTTCATCGGATATCCCTCGAGGATATTCATGATCTGGCAGATCACCACACCGCCGGAGCTTGGCGGTGGCGCCGAGACCACGTGGTAACCACGGTAATCACACTCCACCGGGGCCAGTTCACGGGTCTTGTATTTGTCGAGGTCGGCCTGGGTGATGATGCCTTTGTTGGCCTGGCTGGAGGTGACGATAGCGTCGGCGACCCAGCCTTTATAGAAGCCGTCGGCACCTTTTTCGGAAATGGTCCGCAGGGTCTTGCCGAGGTCCTTCTGCACCAGTTTTTGCCCGACCTGCATCGGCTCGCCGTTGTGCAGGAAGATCGAGCCGGAATCGCGCATGTCCTTCTTGAATACGTCGGTGGCGTACTCCAGCAACTCGACGTCGCCCTGCTCCAGTTCGAAGCCGTCTTCAGCCAGCTTGATCGCCGGGGCAATCATGTCCTTGCGCGGTTTGGTGCCGTACTTGCTCAGCGCCAGTTCCATACCGGACACTGTACCCGGCACGCCAACGGCCAGATGGCCACGGGTGCTGAGGTCGGGAACGACGTTGCCTTCTTTGTCGAGGTACATGTTGGCCGTCGCCGCCAACGGGGCTTTTTCGCGGAAATCGAGGAAGGTCTTGCGCCCATCCGCCAGCTGGATGGTCATGAAACCGCCGCCACCAAGGTTGCCGGCTGCGGGATAAACCACCGCCAGCGCATAACCGACGGCGACCGCTGCATCCACCGCGTTACCGCCGTTTTTCAATACGTCGACACCGACATGAGTGGCCAGATGTTGTGCGGTGACCACCATGCCGTTTTCGGCGGCGACCGGTGCGACGGAGGCGGCGTGAGCCATCAGACAGCTGAGTGCCAGTGAGGTCGCTATCAGCGATTTGGCCAAAGGTTCGTACTTCATGAGTCGATCTCTTTTTTTGTTTTAGGGTCTGTGCAAAACAGAGGGGAACGCTTCAAGGGCAACAAGCAGTATGGTCGGCTTTGCGGTTTGCGCCTCCCCGAACAGGCAGTATGCTGAGCGCTGTTGCCGTACTGATCCGGAGCCCCTTGCCATGTCTTACACGTTCATTACCCTGCCCTCGCCGGTCGGCGAACTGAAGCTGGTCGCGAACGGATCACGACTGGCGGCCATCCTCTGGGAAAACGACAAACCGAACCGGGTGCGCCTCGGCCCGATGAGCGAAGCACCGGACAACCCGATCCTGATCAAAACCGCTCGGCAACTTGAAGAATATTTTGCCGGCACGCGGGATCGCTTCGAACTTGAACTGGACTTTGCCGGCACAGCGTTTCAGCAACAGGTCTGGGCGGCGTTACTGACCATCCCGTTTGGTGAAACGCGCACCTATGGCCAGATCGCCGAGCAGATTGGCAATCCCACGGCCGTGCGGGCAGTGGGCGCCGCGAACGGACGCAATCCGATCTCCATTGTGGCGCCGTGCCATCGGGTGATTGGTGCGTCGGGGAAGCTGACCGGGTTTGCCGGGGGGCTGGAGGCGAAAGAACGGTTGCTGACGCTGGAGGGTTGGCAATGGCCAGGGACTGGGCGTTTTGAAGGGTTTTAAGATCAAAAGATCGCAGCCTGCGGCAGCTCCTACAGGGGAATTAGTGCAGGCTGCGATCTTTTTTATCGGGAAAACAGGTTATTCATCGCCGCGTACTGCAACAGCATGATGGTCTTGGCGTCGCAGATTTCGCCACGCTGGAACGCTGCCAGCGCCTCATCGAAAGACCATTCCAGCACCTCCAGCTCTTCAGTTTCTTCTTCCAGGCCGCCACCCTCACTGACTTTCGACGCTGCGTCGTACTCGGCAATGAAAAAGTGCAGTTTCTCGGTCACCGAGCCTGGGCTCATGTAAGCCTCGAACACCTTTTTCACGTCGCTGACGCGATAGCCGGTTTCTTCTTCCGCCTCACCACGAATCCGTTGTTCCGGCGCCTCACCTTCAAGCAAGCCCGCCGCCACTTCGATCAACAAACCATCATGGCCGTTGACGAACACCGGTAGGCGGAATTGCCGGGTCAGCACCACGCTGCGCTTCTCGCGATTGAACAGCAGAATCGCCGCACCATTGCCGCGGTCGTAGACTTCCCGGGTCTGGCGCTGCCAATCGCCGTTGTTGCGTTGATAGTCAAAGGTGATTTTCTTCAGCAGATACCAGTCGTGGGACAGCACCTGAGTGTCGACAATGTTGACCCGCTCAGCGGTTTTGGACATGACGCCTGATCCTTTTTTCATCAATAGGCCGCCATAGTCGAATAATCGCGCGCACAAAAAAAGCCCGGCAGCGCTACCGGGCTTTTTCACTTGCAGCTAACGCGCGGTGTTCGCCAGCGTTTGATCGTGGTCCTGCCCGAGTGAACGAGCGCCGTGAATCAGCGGCCCGTAACGCCGGCTGAATTCCCAGTTGTAAGGCACATGATCCTTGCTCGCGCCGTTATCCCAGTTCACCGACCAGGTCATCAGGCCCTTGATCGGATAACCCTTGATGGCCAGACGTTTGAGCACGTTGCCCACCACGGTTTTGTCGATGACGTAACCGGTGGCCGCCGCATCGACGTTGGCCGGCAGACCGATGACAAACTTGTCCGGCGGGATCCTGATGAAACCCCGCGTTCCGGTCACCAGACTTTCAGTCAGGTAATAGAGGAAATCCTCCTTCAGCGCATCATTGTTCTGCGCGATCCACGCGCCTGCGCCGTTGTTGGCCTCCGGCACCCAGACCCCGTCACCGCCCTGGTTATAAAACTGCGGGGCGATGAAATCGTAGTAGCCCTCCAGCGCCTGCAAGTAACCGACGTATTTGCCGGCGCTGGTCAGGTACGGAAACTCCGGGGCCATGCTGATGATGAAGTGCTTGCCCTGACCGGCGTAGTGATCCTTGACCAGTTTCAGTGCCGCTGGCAGGACGGTCTTGTTGGCAGCGAAGTCAATCGCGCTCTGTTCAAGATCGATGTCCAGCCCGTCGAAGCCGTAAGTTTCCACCAGACGGATGATTTCATTGGCCAGCGGTTGTTCCTGACCGGCGCGCAGTTCGATGTGGGCATCGGCGCCCCCCAGGGAGATCAGCACCGCCCGCCCCTGACTGTTGAGGACAGCGACCTGCCGGCGGAACTCGGCGTCGGACACGTTGAATGGCTTGAAGGTTGGAATGCCGCTGCCCTTCATGAACGCCACCGCAACCACGTTGTATTCCTTGGGCACCTCTTCCAGCGAGAGGCTCGCGAAGCGGCCCTGACGGTAGCCGTCACTCAGCCCCGCCGGCCAGTTGTGCCAGAAGCCCATCAGAATCTTTTTGCCGGCAATGCTCGGCATCAACGAGGCTGCATCGCTCGTCGGATTCTGCATCAAAGAGAAGTCGATTTTTGACATGTTCTAATCCTTCAGAACGTGTGAATGGGGTGTCGCCGACTTATTTGAAGTCGACGTCGAAGGCCTGATAGAAGGCATTGCCAGTGTTGGCAACGATCCACATCAGCACGATGACGTGACGGCCCTTTTTGTCGTCCGGCAGTTTCACCGCGTGATTGACCTTGGCCTTCAGCTCGTTGGGATAGCTGTAATACGGCACCTGGGTGTAGAAATCCTCGAAGAACGGTTGGGCTTCCAGTTGCGCACGGGTGATGCGTTGTTTCGGGTCCCAGCCATCCTTGGTGATCAACCAACGATAGCCGCGCGTGGTATGCGGCGCGGTGTATTCCCATTTGATCTCCAGGGCCTGCCCCGGGGTGACATTGAGCAGCGGCCAAGTGAACGGGCGACCGAGCTTCTTGCTCATTTCCTCGTCGGTGAAGTTCACGCAATCGCGGGCATCCGCCTTGCCGCCGCTGAGGATGTAGCCGTCAGCCGGTGGTGCAACGCTGGCCGAGTCGGTCTGATATGGCGCAGGAAACGGACCGGCCACCAGCGCCGGGAAGTTCTTGCCACCTTCCATTTCGTTGACCTGCCAGGCACCGAGCAATCCTTGCTCGATGGCGACCGCACCGCGGCTCGCAGGGGAGGTCACTCGACCGTGTTTCAGTTGGGTTTGTGCTTGTACTTGATTCATGTTTTTCACTCCGTTGATTTAAGAACTCTCCCTTCCGAGGAGAGGCCTTCAACCTAGCGGAGGTGGTTTTTTTGTCCATCGGCGCTTTTGTCGCAGCCAGAGCGGACACCGTTGGCAATAACCCGAAAACACTGGATATATAAACAGTACATTGTGACGCATCGTACTCGACGCGTAGCCAAAGGCGTACACGTCGAGACGACGAAAACCTGCAGTCAGCGGTTTACGACAATTGTGCCTGGAACTCTTTTTCGTATTGCCCGGCGAGCTGTTCTTTCTGCTTCTCGTTGAGCAATTTGCCAGCCATCTGGAAGAACTTCTGCTCTTCTTCCTTGAGGTGGTGATGGACTTTGTCCGAGAGCTTCTTCGCGGTCGCGAGCCATGCCGGGCTGGACATCTCGGTCTCGTCGAGTTCTTCCATCATTTCATCCATTTCATGGTGCTCGGAAATCGCGTGGCGGCTGAGGTCGACACCGTTGTCGAACTCCATCAACGGGATATAGAAATGTCGTTCTTCCGCAGTTTCGTGGGCTTGCAGTTCAGCCTTCAGTTGTTTGTAGGCCTCCACGCGTTCCGGCGTATCGCCACTGGTCTTGATCAGGGCTTTGGCGTAGCTGCGCTGGCGGTCATGGCTTTCGCGAAGGGCTTCGAAAATATTCAAGGGATGTCCTCATCAACCGCGTGCTGGAATGACGCTGTAAAGCCTAGACCGCAGCGCGCGAACGGCGGTTCCACCGGTTTTTCTTAGGGGCTTGGAACACGAGCGCCGGGCAGGATAGTCTGGCGACTCAGACCACAAGGAAGTCCTGCATGAACCTGCGCATCGAGTTGTCGACAAACCCCAACGAAGAACAACGCAACGCCATCCTCGCGCCGCTGCGCGCCCACAACATCGCCAATGCCGGGCCGTCGAAGATGGAGCCACTGGCGCTGTTGGTGCGCGATGAGCACGACGCGGTTCTCGGCGGCCTGTATGGCCACACGTTTTATCGCTGGTTGTTCATTGAGTTGCTGGCGGTGCCGGAAGAGGGGCGCGGTCAGGGTATCGGTTCGCAGCTGATGCAAATGGCCGAGGACTTTGCGCGCAAGAACGATTGCGTGGGGATCTGGCTCGACACCTTCTCATTTCAGGCGCCGGAGTTTTACAAGAAGGTGGGGTATAGCGAATGCGGCGAGATTATCGATTTTCCGCTGGGGCATAAGCGGCATTTTTTCCAGAAGCGACTTATTGGTTGAATGTCAGGGCCCCTTCGCGAGCAAGCTTTGCTCCTACAAGGATGTGCCGTTCACCCATTCTTGTAGGAGCAAGGCTTGCCCGCGAAGGCGACAGCCGCTTTAACGCCTGATCAGAGGCAGGTGGCCAACGCCGCCAAGCGCCGCTTGGCCACAAAATCATCCTTCTGCGCGTAGTAATTCAGCGTCGTGCCGGAAGCCTCGGTGATGACGTCGACAAACGACTCGGCCGAACGCGTATACACCGTGGTGCCAGCCGGCTTGCGTGGCTCCAGATAGGCTGCGGCGTCAACACCGAACACTGCCTCGTCCTGCCAGCCAAACTGCACGCACTGCGCGACGACTTTCTCCGGTTTGTCCGAAGTCAAAACCTTGTAAGGGGCTTGCGTGCGAGCATCGTTCATCACCGAACCCGCGCAACCGGCCAGCAGCGTTGCCGCCAGCGCTACCATCAGCATTCGCATTGCATTCGCTCATTCAGAAAAAAGCGGACTGTATCACCGCAGCGGCCAGAATCGTTCTGCTTTACTGAATTTATAGCGCGACACGCGCGCACCGCTGCGGCAACCTAAGGTCATCAGCCTCACAAGGAAAACCCATGGCGCCTACCGATCAGCGACATGAACACGCCCTGAAAGTGTTTCTCGATGCACGCCCCGAGCTGCGCGAAAGCCTCGACCATCTCAATCCCTTGCTGGCCCAGGCCAAAGGCGAAACTCAGGCGCAATATCGCGAAGAGCGACTGCATGAAGCCTTCGAGGCCGAGGCGGAAAACCTCGGGTTATTTGCCTGGGAGCTGACTCTGCAACTGACCGCCGAGACGCCTGCGGAGTATCAGGCGCAGCGCCGGGAGGTGCACCGCGAGGTCGCAGAGATGGCCGGGATGGACTGGCTGGAATATTGCGACCTGTATGGGATAGAACCTTAACCGCCGCGCAAGGATACCGTCACCGATGCTGCCCTCCGCCTCGACTCACCGCGCCAGCCCCGGCCATCTGCACACGCAAAAATGGCGCGGGCGTGTGGGTCTGGCGCTGGTTGCCAGCCTTTCGGTACTGGCCGGCATGACCGATGCGATCGGTTTTATGGCCAGCGGCGACTTCGTCTCGTTCATGAGCGGCAACACCACCCGACTGGCGGTGGCGATCAGTGATGGCGATCTCGGGCTGACCTTGCGCCTGGTGATTCTTGTCGCCACTTTTGTGCTAGGTAATGCCTTGGGCGTTGTCGTTGCGCGCTTTGGCGGACGACGCGCTTTGCCGCTGCTGCTGTGCATCGCCACCCTGCTCTGCGCGGCGGCGGCCTGGCCGTACGACACGCAACTGCCGGCGTTGCTTGCGGCGATTGTCGCCATGGGCATGCTCAACGCGTCGGTTGAGGAAGTGAACGGTTTACCGGTCGGGCTGACCTATGTCACTGGCGCCTTGTCGCGATTTGGCCGAGGCCTCGGCCGATGGCTGCTGGGCGAACGGCGCGGCGGCTGGCGGGTGCAACTGGTGCCATGGAGCGGGATGTTTATCGGCGCGATTCTGGGCGCGGTGCTGGAACACCACTTGGGACTCAAGGCGATGTTTGTCAGCGGTCTGCTGGCCGCGCTGATCGGGCTGCTCTCCCTCAAAATTCCGCGACGCTGGCAACTCGGCTACATGCCCCGCTAACACGAGGCTGCGATCTCTTGATCCTGCCCCGCAAAATCAACATCAAAAGATCGCAGCGTGCCGCAGCTCCTACAGGGGATCGTGTGTCCCTGTAGGAGCTGACGAGTGAAACGAGGCTGCGATCTTTTGATTCTGCCCCGCAAAATCAACGTCAAAAGATCGCAGCGTGCCGCAGATCGTGTGTCCCTGTAGGAGCTGACGAGTAAAACGAGGCTGCGATCTTTTGATTCTCCCTCGCAAAATCAAGGTCAAAAGATCGCAGCGTGCCGCAGCTCCTACGTGAAAAGCAGGCGCTGGTGCTGTGCGCAATGCTTTATCATGGCCACAGTTTTGCTGATCGAGTCCGTCATGAAGTTCGCCATCGCGCTGTTTTCCGCCGCCCATGCGCCCTCCTCGCGCCGTGCCCTGCTGTTTGCGCAGGCTGCACTGGCCGGTGGGCATGAGATTGTCCGGCTGTTTTTCTATCAGGATGGCGTCTATAACGCCTCTGACGCGGTGGTGACCCCGCAGGATGAACTGGACTTGCCCAAGCAATGGCGCAGCTTCATCACCGAGCAAAAGCTCGACGGCGTAGTGTGCATTGCCGCCGCCCTGCGCCGTGGCGCGCTAAACGCGGAAGAAGCCCAGCGCTATCAGCGTGACGCCGTCTCCGTCAGTGAGCCATGGGAATTGTCCGGTCTTGGGCAATTGCATGACGCCGTGCAAGACGCTGATCGCCTGATCTGTTTCGGAGGTGCGTGAGATGGCCAAATCCCTGTTGATCATCAGCCGCCAATCGCCATGGTCCGGCCCCGGCGCCCGCGAAGCGCTGGACATCGTGCTGGCCGGTGGCGCCTTCGATCTGCCGATCGGTTTGCTGTTTCTCGATGACGGCGTGTTGCAACTGGCCGCAGGGCAAAACGCCAAAGCCCTGCAACAAAAAGACCTCAGCGCCAACCTGCAAGCGCTGCCGATGTTTGGTGTAGAAGAATTGTTTTACTGCGCCGACAGCGCCAACGCTCGTGGCCTCGAACAGCTATCGCTAGACGAAGCGCAACCGCTCGCCGCCGAGCAAATCACCGCCCTTATTGACCGTTACGACCAGGTGATCACCCTCTGATGTCGACTTTGCATGTGTTGTCTCATTCCCCGTTCGGCGACGATCGCCTGAACAGTTGCCTGCGTATCATCGGCAGTGCAGATGCGCTGCTGTTGTCCGGCGACGCGGTCTACGCGTTGCAAGCGGGCACCGCACCGTGCACTGCGCTGCAAAGCCGCCAGATCAAACTGTTCGTCCTCAGCGAAGACGCACAGGCGCGCGCCGTGCAGGTCCCGGACTGGGCCGAAGCCATCGATTACCCGGCCTTCGTCGAACTGTCGATTCACTACGACAAGGTCAACAGCTGGCTATGAATTCCATGACCGTCGGCGCCCGCGCCATCGAACTGGACAAGGACGGCTTTCTCGTCGATCTCAGCGATTGGTCGCACGATGTCGCCAGCGCTCTCGCCGCTGCCGAAGAGATCGAGTTGACTCCCGAACACTGGGAAATCCTCGAATTGCTGCGCAGCTTCTACGCCGAATTCCAGCTGTCTCCGGCCACACGCCCGTTGATCAAGTACACCGCGTTGAAACTCGGCGCGGAAAAAGGCAACAGCCTGCACCTGAACCGACTGTTCAAAGGCACCCCCGCCAAACTCGCCGCGAAACTGGCGGGCCTGCCCAAACCGACGAATTGCTTATGACCGACTTTCCAGCGCTGACCCTCGAAACGCCCGCCGAGCATCCCTTCGCCCAGTTCGTGCGGATTCTAGGCAAAGGCAAACGCGGCGCGCGCGATCTCACTCGCGAAGAAGCCCGGGAAGCCATGGGCATGGTGCTCGACGACAAGGTCGAAGACACCCAACTCGGTGCCTTCCTGATGTTGCTGCGACACAAGGAAGAAAGCGCAGAGGAAATGGCCGGATTCACCGAGGCTCTGCGCGCACGCTTGCAGGCGCCAGCGCTGAATGTCGATCTGGACTGGCCGACCTATGCGGGCAAAAAACGCCATCTGCCGTGGTATTTGCTGGCGGCCAAATGCCTGGCACAGAACGGCCTGCGCATCTTCATGCACGGCGGCGGCGCGCACACCGCCGGGCGCCTCTACAGCGAACAACTGCTCGGCGAATTGAACATCGCGCTGTGCCGCGACTGGCAACAGGTCGGTGCAGCGCTGGACAATGGTGGCCTGGCGTTCATGCCGCTGGTGGACTGGGCGCCGCAGTTGCAGAACATGATCGACCTGCGCAACACCCTGGGCCTGCGTTCACCGATCCATTCGCTGGCGCGGATTCTCAATCCGCTGGGCGCACGCTGCGGGCTACAAAGCATTTTCCACCCCGGCTATCAGGCCGTGCATCGCGATGCCAGCGGATTGCTCGGCGATACAGCGATTGTGGTCAAGGGCGACGGCGGCGAAATCGAGATCAACCCGGATGCAAACAGCCACCTCTACGGCACCACTGGCGGCGAGAGCTGGGACGAGGAATGGCCGCAACTGTCGGCGCAACGTCACGTCAAACCATCGTCACTGGATGTCGAGCACCTGAAGGCCGTGTGGCGCGGCGACGTGGTCGACAGCTATCCGCAAATGGCCCTGATTGCGACCATGGCCCTGGCCTTGCGCGGCCTCGGACAAAACCGTGAACAGGCCTTCGAAACTGCCGAGCAATACTGGGCCGCACGGAACAAATCGATTTAACCGATCATTCGCGCCCGATCTTTGCGCTTTTTGTTCGAACTCATCGGAATAGACTCGACTCCAACGATTATCGGTTTATGGAGTCTTGATCATGGGTTTACTCGTCGATGGCCACTGGCAGGACAAGTGGTATGAAAGCAGCAAGGACGGCGCGTTCCAGCGCGAACAGGCCAAGCGCCGCAATTGGGTCACCGCCAACGGCGAGCCCGGCCCCAGCGGTGAAGGTGGTTTTGCCGCCGAGGCAGGACGCTATCACCTCTACGTTTCCCTCGCCTGTCCATGGGCGCATCGCACACTGATCCTGCGCAAGCTCAAAGGTCTGGAAAGTCTGATCGACGTCTCCGTCGTAAGCTGGCTGATGCTGGAAAACGGCTGGACGTTCGACAAAGCGCTGGGCTCGACCGGCGACAAGCTTGATGATTTTGCATTCATGCACCAGCGCTACACCGCTGACACCGCCGACTACACCGGGCGCGTCACTGTGCCGGTGCTGTGGGACAAGAAACTCAAGCGCATCGTCAGCAATGAATCGGCGGAGATCATCCGCATGTTCAACAGCGCGTTCGATGGTTTGACAGGCAACGATCTGGACTTCTACCCGGCGCCGCTGCGCGGTGAAATCGATGCGCTGAACGAGCGGATTTATCCGGCGGTGAACAATGGCGTGTATCGCGCAGGGTTCGCCACGTCGCAACACGCTTATGAAGAAGCATTTGATGAGGTGTTTGCCGAACTCGATCACCTGGAGCGCGTGTTAGGCGCCAACCGCTATCTGACCGGGGAATACCTGACGGAAGCGGACGTGCGTCTGTTCACCACGGTGATTCGTTTTGACGCGGTGTACCACGGGCACTTCAAGTGCAATCTGCGGCGGATTGCCGATTACCCGAATCTGTCGAACTGGTTGCGTGAGCTCTATCAGATGCAGGGGATTGGCGAGACGGTGGATTTTCAGCACATCAAGAACCACTACTACGGCAGCCACAAGACCATCAACCCGACGGGGGTTGTGCCGAAGGGGCCGGAGCAGGATTTCACAGTGGCCCATGATCGGGCGCGGTTGGCTGGGAAAGGGGTTTGGCGCCGGGGTTGAGATTTGTATTGTTTTTGAGGGCCCCATCGCTGGCAAGCCAGCTCCCACAGGGATTTTGGTGATGCTGAAGATTGCAGCTTCAACACAAAGCCTGTGGGAGCTGGCTTGCCAGCGATGGGGTCAACTCGGTTCTCAGACCTGCGCCTGAGCGCCTTCAAACCACGCCAGTTTCTCGCGCAGTTGCACCACTTCCCCAACGATCACCAAGGTTGGCGCATGCACTTCATGCTCTGCCACCAATCGCGGCAGATCTGCCAGTGTGCCGGTAAAGACTCGCTGATTGACCGTCGTGCCCTGCTGAATCAACGCCGCCGGGGTATCCGCTGAACGACCGTGCTTGATCAGTTGTTCGCAGATCACCGGCAACCCCACCAGGCCCATGTAGAACACCAGCGTCTGCGCCGGGGCGACAAGGTCTACCCATGGCAGATCGGTGGAGCCGTCCTTCAAATGCCCGGTGACGAAGCGCACCGACTGCGCGTAATCACGATGGGTCAGCGGAATCCCGGCATACGCCGCACAACCACTGGCTGCCGTGATACCTGGCACCACCTGGAACGGAATACCGTGGGCGGCCAGTTCTTCGATCTCTTCGCCGCCACGGCCGAAGATGAACGGATCACCACCCTTCAACCGCACCACACGCTTGCCGGCCTTGGCCAGATCGACCAGTTGCTGGTTGATCTGATCCTGCGGCACGGCGTGATCGGCACGACGCTTGCCGACATACACACGTTCGGCATCGCGACGGCACAGCTCAAGAATCGCTGGCGCCACCAAGCGGTCATACAGCACCACGTCGGCTTGCTGCATCAGACGCAGAGCCTTGAAGGTCAGCAGGTCAGGATCGCCCGGGCCAGCGCCGACCAGATACACCTCGCCGGTGGTGACCATCGCTTCGCCATCGATCTTGGCTTGCAACAGACGTTCGGCCTCGGCGCCCTGCCCGGCCAGTTGCCGATCGGCAATCGTCCCCTGAAATACGTCTTCCCAGAAACCACGACGCTGCTGCACATCCGGAAACAGGCTTTTCACCTGATTACGGAAACGTGCGGCGAGCCCGGCCAGTTGGCCGTAAGTCGAGGGAATCCAGGTTTCGATCTTGGCGCGAATCAAGCGCGCCAGCACCGGTGCATCGCCACCGCTGGACACCGCAATGATCAGTGGCGAACGGTCGACGATCGCCGGGAAGATCACGCTGCACAAGGCAGGCGCATCGACTACGTTGACCGGCACACAACGCTTGTGAGCATCGGTGGAAACTTGTGCGTTCAGCGTTTCGTCGTCGGTGGCGGCGATGATCAGCCCGCAACCGTCCAGATCCGCTTCGACGTAACCGCGCAACAGGCATTCGCCGCCAGAGGCGACGACCAGTTCACGCAGTTGCGTTTCGATTTCAGGTGCGACCACCCGCAGCAGCGCACCGGCATCGGCCAGCAGGCGGGATTTGCGCAAGGCAATTTCCCCCCCACCGACGACCAACACACGACTGCCGCGCAGGTTGTGAAACAGCGGCAGATATTTCATTTAGCCGATGACCTCAAGGCCACCCATGTACGGCTTCAGCACGTCCGGCACACGGATCGAACCGTCGGCCTGCTGGTAGTTTTCCAGCACCGCAACCAGGGTACGACCTACAGCCAGACCGGAACCGTTCAAGGTGTGCACCAGCTCAGGTTTGCCGGTTTCCGGGTTGCGGAAACGCGCTTGCATACGACGGGCCTGGAAGTCGCCGCAGTTCGAGCACGACGAAATCTCGCGGTACTTGTCCTGGCTCGGGATCCACACTTCGAGGTCGTAAGTCTTGACCGCGCTGAAACCCATGTCGCCAGTGCACAGCGCCAGGGTGCGGTAAGGCAGACCCAGCAGTTGCAGGACTTTTTCAGCGTTGGCGGTCAGACCTTCCAGCGCTTCCATCGAAGTCGACGGCTCAACGATCTGGACCATTTCAACTTTGTCGAACTGGTGCTGACGGATCATGCCGCGCGTGTCGCGACCCGACGCACCGGCTTCACTGCGGAAGCACGGGGTGTGGGCGACGAACTTGATCGGCAGCAGTTTCGAGTCGACGATTTCGCCGGCAACGATGTTGGTCAGCGACACTTCGGCAGTCGGGATCAGGTACAGATCGGCTTCGCCTTCGCGGGCGATCTTGAACAGGTCTTCTTCGAACTTCGGCAGTTGACCGGTGCCTTGCAGTGCCGGCGCCTGGACCAGATAAGGCGTGTAAGCCTCTTCGTAGCCGTGCTCGTTGACGTGCAGGTTGATCATGAACTGCGCCAGTGCGCGGTGCAGACGCGCGATCGGGCCACGCAACAGAGCAAAACGTGCGCCGGACAGCTTGGCGGCGGTTTCAAAGTCCAGCCAGCCGAACTTCTCACCCAGCGCGACGTGGTCCTTCACTTCGAAATCGAACGCAGCCGGGGTGCCCCAGCGGCGCACTTCAACGTTGTCGTCTTCGTCTTTGCCGACCGGCACGGATTCATGCGGCAGGTTAGGAATGCCCAGCACGATCGAGTCCAGCTCGGTCTGGATCGCGTCCAGCTCGACTTTACCGGCACTCAATTCGCCCGCCATGCGCTCGACGTCCGCCATCAACGGCGCGATGTCTTCGCCGCGCTGTTTGGCCTGACCGATGGATTTGGAACGCGCATTACGCTCAGCCTGCAGTGCTTCGGTGCGGGTCTGGACGGTCTTGCGCTGTTCTTCCAGCGCTTCGATGCGCGCGGTATCCAGGGCAAAGCCACGGGAAGCCAGGCGGTCCGCTACGTCCTGGAGGTTGCTACGTAACAGTTTGGAATCGAGCATGTCGGTTTCTCGTTATCAAAGTTTGGTCAAAGACAGGCCGGCCCACGTCGCGAGCAGCCCGCCGAATACGCTGAGTGCCGCATAGCCCAGGGCCAGCGGCACTTGCCCGCTTTCCAGCAGGCGCACCGTATCCAGTGAAAAGGATGAAAAAGTCGTCAGCCCCCCGAGGAAGCCGACCATCAACCCGGCACGCACCTCGATCGGCACTTCCGGGCGTATCAAAAACAGGCCGTACAACACGCCAATCAGCAGGCAGCCCACGATATTAACGGCCAGCGTCGCGGTATAGAAGTGCCGCGGCCAATTGGCAGTGATCCAATTGCCAGTAGCGAAGCGCAACAAAGTGCCAGCAACGCCGCCGGCAGACACCGCGATGATCAATGGAAGCACTATTTTCTCCGCTGCCGAGGGCTTAAACGGTCGAGTTGAGCGAGGTGGTTGAGCTTCTCGCCGATCTTCAACTCCAGGCCGCGCGGCACCGGTTGGTAGAACGGGATCGGCTCGAGTTCTTCCGGAAAATAGTCTTCGCCAGCGGCGTAAGCGTCCGGTTCATCATGGGCGTAGCGGTATTCGTCGCCATAACCCAATTGTTTCATCAGTTTGGTTGGAGCGTTGCGCAAGTGCAGCGGCACTTCCAGCGAACCGTGCTCGGCGGCGGCACGCAGGGCGGTTTTGAAGCCCATGTACACCGCGTTGCTTTTCGGCGCGCAGGCCAGATAGGTAATGGCTTGCGCCACGGCCAACTCGCCTTCCGGGCTGCCGAGGCGCTCTTGTACTTCCCACGCCGCGAGGCACAGGCTCAGCGCGCGCGGGTCGGCGTTACCGATGTCTTCGCTGGCCATGCGCACCACGCGCCGGGCGAGGTACAGCGGATCGCAACCGCCGTCGATCATCCGCGCGAACCAGTACAACGCGCCGTCGGGGTTGGAGCCACGCACTGATTTGTGCAGTGCCGAGATCTGGTCGTAGAACGCTTCGCCGCCCTTGTCGAAACGCCGACGTGTGTCGCCGAGCAGGCTCTGCAACAGATCGATGCCCATCTCGCTGTTGTCGTCGGCCAGATCGGAAGCGTTTTCCAGCAGATTGAGCAACCGTCGGCCATCGCCATCGGCGGCCGAGAGCAGCATCTGAAAGCCCTCATCGCTGAGGGTCAGATTGCGCTTGCCCAGGCCGCGCTCTTCGGTGAGCGCGCGGTGCACCAGTTTGCGTAGCGCCGCTTCGTCGAGGCTTTTCAGCACGTAGACACGGGCGCGCGACAACAAGGCGTTGTTGAGTTCGAATGAGGGGTTTTCGGTGGTGGCGCCGATGAAGATCAGCGTGCCGTCTTCCACGTACGGCAGGAACGCGTCCTGCTGCGACTTGTTGAAACGGTGCACTTCATCGACGAACAGAATCGTGCGCTTGCCGTACTGGCCGGCCTGTTGCTTGGCGATTTCAACCGCCTGACGGATCTCCTTGACCCCGGCGAGCACCGCCGAGACCGTTTCGAAGTGCGCGTCCGAGACTTCCGCGAGCAACCGCGCCAGGGTGGTTTTACCCACGCCCGGCGGGCCCCAGAAAATCATCGAATGCAGGGCACCCTGCTCCAGCGCCTCACGCAGAGGCTTGCCGCGAGCGAGCACGTGCTCCTGGCCGACGTACTCATCCAGATTGGTCGCACGCAAACGCGCGGCCAGTGGCTGGGCAATCGGTGCACTGCGAAACAGATCCATCACGTAGCGTTGAAACCTCGAATTTTTCGAATACTGTGTGAAACCGTGTGGCGAGGGGATTTATCCCCGTTGGGCTGCGAAGCTGCCCCAAAAGCGACGACTGCTGCGCAGCCGAACGGGGATAAATCCCCTCGCCACAATAGCCCCTCAATAGCAGGCCCTCACCACAAAGGCCCTGACACAAGGGGCCTGGGTTTATTCCTGGATCACGTCCGCACCCTTGGGGATGTCGAACTTGAATTTCGAGGCTGGCACCGGCTCGTTAGCCTTGACCCCGGTGAACAGGATGTTGGTGCGCTGGCCGACGCTGTCGATCAGTTGCATGTCATTGAGCAGACCATTGCGGAACGACAGACGCAGGTTGTCGAACAGGGTGTCCTTGGTTTTCGGCTTGAGGGTGAAGTCGATCACACCGCCCGCCTCTTTCGCGGAAATATCAAAGCTCTGGCTGATCTTCGACACATCACCGGACAGCAGCAACGCTGGGGTCTGGGTTAGACGCTCGTCGAGCTTCTTGATGGTCGCCTGTTCCAGATCCGGGTCCCACAGGGTGACCTTCTTGCCATCAGACACCATGGTCTGCTCGGCCGGCGCGTTGGTGTGCCAGTAGAACAGGCCCGGACGCTGCAGGGTCATGTCGCCGGTGGTTTCCTGCAACTGCGTACCGCTGCCGTCGAGGGTCAGCTGCGAGAAGTTCGCGCTCAGGGTCTTGGAAGTTTCCAGCAATTGGGTCAAACGAGCCACGTCCTTGTCATCGGCGTGGGCCGTGAGTGTGGTCAAAGCCAGTACTGGCAGCAGCATGCGGATAAGACGCATGGGAGTCCTCTTGAATACTCGTTGGGAGAGCGGCGGCACATCATTGTCCCGCCTCTTGCTTTTGGATCAGTCGCGTACCGGGCCCGGGGCCAGCACTTCACGTGACCCGTTGGTGTTCATCGACGTGACGACCCCGGCCATTTCCATGGCTTCGATCATCCGTGCGGCGCGGTTGTAGCCGATTTTCAGCTTGCGCTGAACGGCAGAAATCGAGGCACGACGGCTTTCCAACACGAACTGTACGGCCTCGTCGTACAGCGCATCCGTTTCCGGATCATCGCCATCGCCGCCACCGCTGCTGCCTTCAAAGCCGCTGCCGGCTTCTTCGACACCATTGAGGATGTCGTCGTTGTATTCGGGGGCGCCGCGCAGTTTCCACGCTTCAACCACACGGTGAACCTCTTCGTCGGAAACGAACGCGCCGTGAACCCGGATCGGCAGACTGGTGCCCGGCGGCATGTAGAGCATGTCACCGTGGCCAAGCAGTTGTTCGGCGCCGCCCTGATCGATGATGGTCCGCGAGTCGATCTTGCTCGACACCTGGAACGCCATACGCGTCGGGATGTTCGCTTTGATCAGACCGGTGATCACGTCCACCGAGGGTCGCTGAGTGGCGAGGATCAAGTGAATACCCGCCGCACGCGCCTTCTGCGCAATACGGGCGATCAGCTCTTCAACCTTCTTGCCGACGATCATCATCATGTCGGCGAATTCGTCGACGACTACCACGATGGTCGGCAGCTTCTGCAACAGCGGCGCTTCGTCGTGAATGCTTTCGCGCTTGTACAGCGGATCGCTCAACGGCTCGCCGGCGTCCTGCGCTTCCTTGACCTTGGCGTTGAAGCCGGACAGGTTACGCACGCCCATTTTCGCCATCAGCTTGTAGCGGCGCTCCATCTCGGCAACGCTCCAGCGCAGGGCGTTGGCGGCGTCTTTCATGTCGGTGACGACCGGGCACAGCAGGTGCGGAATGCCTTCGTAGATCGACAGTTCCAACATCTTCGGGTCGATCATGATCAGTTTGGCGTCTTCCGGGCCGGACTTGAACAGGATCGACAGGATCATCGCGTTCACGCCCACCGACTTGCCGGAACCGGTGGTACCGGCCACCAGCAAGTGCGGCATCTTCGCCAGGTCGGTGATGACCGGTTTGCCGCCGATGTCATGACCGAGCGCCAGGGTGACCGGCGATTTGAAGTTGTCGTACTCAGGCGTCGACAGCACTTCGGAGAAGCGCACGATCTGCCGGTCTTCGTTGGGAATCTCGATACCGACCGTGGTCTTGCCCGGAATCACCTCGACCACCCGCACGCTGGTCACCGCCAGCGAACGCGCGAGGTCTTTCGCCAGGTTGGCAATGCGGCTGACTTTGACGCCGGCGGCAGGCTGAATTTCGTAACGGGTAATCACCGGGCCCGGATGGATCGAGTCCACCGTGACCTCGACACCGAACTCCTTGAGCTTGATCTCCAGCAAGTGGCCGACCGCTGCCAGGGATTCCGGCGAATAATTGAGTTGTTTCTTTTCCGCAGGGTCGAGGATCGAGATCGGCGGCAAGGTGCCTTCGACGGCGCTGTCGACGAACAACGGCGCCTGTTTCTCTTTCTGCACACGCTTGCTCGGCTCCGACGCCTTGACCGGGGCTGGGGCGATAACCGGCGGCACCTGTTTCTCGCGGTCGGACATGTGCTTGCTCAGGGCTTGTTCACGCTCGATCAGGCGTTCCTTGACCTTGGCCTGCTCGCGCTTGTCGGTGACCGTCGGCGCGACCACGTCATGCACACGGACATCGACTTCACGCAGTTGCGCGACCAATTGTTTGCGTTCGGTACGCGCCGACCACCAGCGATTGAGCGCGCCCTGGAACAGCTCGAACAGGTCGAGGGTGATCTTGCCGGTGATGTCCATCACCTTGAACCACGACAGGTCGGTGAACACGGTCAGGCCGAACAGGAACAGCGCGATGAACAGCAGCGTGCTGCCCTGGATATTCAGCGCATTCTTCGCCAGGTCGCCGAGACTTTCGCCCAAAGCGCCACCGGCACCGGCCGGCAAGCCCGTCGCGGCATGAAAATGGATATGCGCCAGCGCAGCGCCCGACAGCACCAGAAACACCAGACCGATCAGGCGCCAGGAGAACAGCCAGCCGCTCCACTGCCACGGCTCGTGGCGCTGGCGGAAGATCTGATACGCCTTGATCGCCAGCAGCAACGGGAAGATATAGGCGAAGTAACCGAGCACCATGAACAGGATATCGGCGCTGTAGGAGCCCGCCGGGCCGCCGAAATTCTGCACATCGTCGATCTTGCTGTTGTGGCTCCAGCCCGGATCGTCCTTGCCGTAGGTCAACAAAGCCATCATCAGGAACAGGCACAAGGCGCCAATGGCGATCAATGCACCTTCCTTGAGCCGGTAGTGCAACTGTTGGCGCCAGAGCGGAACGACTGTTTTAGGTGCTGCGGTGGATTTCTTCAAAACGCTACTTTTCCTGCGCCCGAGGCGCGTCCATCTATTGAATGACGATAAAAAACTGCCCAATCCAGGCAGGTAACAAAGTGAACGAGCGCAACTGAGACTACTTTTAACACTGCGCCGAGGCTTTTAAAAACACGGCACAGCGCGAACATTCTGTAACAGCCCGGCATTGTACGGGTTTGTACGTGCGATGCCATGCTTCAAACCCGAGGCTAAAGCATAGTCAAGCACACAAAACCTGTGGGCCAATTTGAGCATGCATTACCTTTTGTGACAAAGGCTTATGAGGTGTATTTGATGAACGTAGCGAAGCATTCACGCTTGATCATTCTTGGCTCCGGCCCGGCCGGTTACAGCGCAGCCGTGTATGCCGCCCGTGCCAACCTCAAACCCGTGGTGATTACCGGCCTGCAGGCCGGCGGTCAACTCACCACCACCGTCGAAGTCGACAACTGGCCCGGTGACGTCGAAGGCCTGACCGGGCCGGTGCTGATGGAACGCATGCAGAAACACGCCGAACGCTTTGCCACAGAGATCGTTTACGACCACATCCACACCGCCAAGTTGCAACAGCGCCCGTTCGAACTCATCGGCGACAACGGCACTTACACCTGCGACGCTCTGATCATCGCCACCGGCGCCTCGGCGCAGTATCTGGGCCTGCCCTCGGAAGAAGCCTTTGCCGGCAAAGGTGTTTCCGCCTGCGCCACCTGTGATGGCTTCTTTTACCGCAATCAGGTGGTCGCGGTCGTCGGCGGTGGCAACACCGCCGTCGAGGAAGCACTGTACCTGTCCAACATCGCCAAGGAAGTGCACTTGATCCACCGTCGCGACAAACTGCGCTCGGAGAAAATCCTCCAGGACAAGCTCTTCGAGAAAGCCGCCAACGGCAATGTGCGCTTGCATTGGAACCAGAATCTCGACGAGGTGTTGGGCGATGCCAGCGGCGTCACGGCCGCCCGTCTGCGTCACAGTCATACCGGCGAAACCCGCGAACTACCGTTGGCCGGGGTGTTCATCGCGATCGGCCACAAGCCCAATACCGACCTGTTTCAGGGCCAGTTGTCGATGCATGACGGTTATTTGCGGGTCAAGGGTGGCAGCGACGGTGACGCCACGTCCACCGAGATCCCCGGGGTGTTTGCTGCCGGCGACGTTGCCGACCATGTTTACCGTCAAGCGGTCACCTCCGCCGGCGCCGGCTGCATGGCCGCACTCGATGCCGAGAAGTATCTGGACGACATTCCGGTCATTTGACGGCACACTTTATCGCGGGCCAAATGGCCAGCTCTGCCCTCCCCTTCTGCAAGCCTGGATGCCATGCTGACTTGGTTACAACGTAATTCCCTGACTTTTCCTCCTTTGGAAAAGGCCATGCGCGAGCCCAACGGATTGCTTGCCGCTGGCGGCGATTTGTCTGCCGATCGTTTGGTCCAGGCGTATCGCCATGGCTGCTTTCCGTGGTTTTCCGAGGGCCAGCCAATTCTCTGGTGGTCGCCGGATCCACGCACCGTGCTGTTTCCCGACGAACTGCATGTTTCACGCAGCCTCGGCAAACTGCTGCGCCAGCAGCGCTATCAAGTGACCTTCGATCAGGACTTCGACGCGGTGATCCGCGCCTGCGCCGCGCCCCGCGACTACGCCGACGGCACCTGGATCACCGAGGCCATGCAAGACGCCTACGTCGAACTGCATCGTCGTGGCTTCGCCCATTCAGTGGAAGTCTGGGATCAAGGCGAACTGGTCGGCGGCCTGTATGGCCTGGCGATGGGCCAACTGTTTTTCGGCGAGTCGATGTTCAGCCGCGCCGACAACGCCTCGAAATTCGGCTTTGCCACCCTGGTGCGGCATCTGAAAGACTCGGGGTTCGTACTGATCGACTGCCAGATGCCGACCGATCATCTGCACAGCCTCGGCGCCCGGGCAATCCCTCGCCAACAATTCGCCGATTATCTGGCCCGACACCTGGATCAACCCAATCGTGCCACTTGGGTTTGCTGAGCGACTTTTGCGCGCGTGGCTTACACTTAATTCACCAGCTTATCCCGAGGGTTGATCATGACCGAGTTGGCGCGTTTGAAGTTCTATGCCACTCAGCCTCACTCTTGCAGCTATCTGCCGGAGGAGCAGGCCACGACCCTGTTTCTCGATCCGAGTCAGCCCATGGATGTGCATGTCTACGCAGACCTGTCGGAAATGGGTTTTCGTCGCAGCGGCGACCATCTGTATCGACCTCATTGCCAGAACTGCAATGCGTGCGTGCCTGCGCGCATTCCAGTGGCGCAGTTCACCCCCAATCGTCAGCAGAAGCGCATTTTCAAGCGCAACGCCGATTTGCAGGTGCGCCCGGCCAAGCCGCAATTCAGCGAAGAATATTTCGATCTCTACCAGCGCTACATCGAACAACGCCACGCCGACGGCGACATGTACCCGCCGAGCCGTGATCAATTCTCGACGTTTCTGGTACGTGATCTGCCCTTCTCGCGCTTCTACGAGTTCCGACTCGACGGACGGTTGCTGGCCGTGGCGGTGACCGATTTGCTGCCTAACGGCCTGTCAGCGGTGTACACCTTTTACGAACCGGATGAAGAGCGCCGCAGTCTTGGCCGTTTTGCCATCCTCTGGCAGATCGGCGAAAGCCAGCGCCTGGGGCTTGAGGCGGTGTACCTCGGTTACTGGATCAAGAATTGCAAAAAGATGAACTACAAGACCCAATATCGCCCTATCGAATTGCTGATTAATCAGCGCTGGGTCGTCCTCAACTAAACCCGAGCCCTAAACCCCTTGGCGTAAACCCCATTTTTCGGGCACAATGCACGCCGCTTTTGCCTGGCGCAGTTGCACCGGGCCATTCATTGGATACCGAGGGCTTTACTGCATGTCGAAAGAAGACAGCTTCGAAATGGAAGGCACTGTCGTCGACACCCTGCCCAACACCATGTTTCGTGTGGAGTTGGAAAATGGGCACGTCGTAACCGCGCATATTTCCGGCAAGATGCGCAAGAACTACATTCGTATTCTTACCGGTGACAAAGTGCGCGTCGAGCTGACGCCCTATGACTTGAGCAAAGGGCGCATCACTTACCGCGCTCGTTAATCAAGTCAATACAGAACGCCCGGTTTATGCCGGGCGTTTTTGTTTGTCTGGAATTTGGGTTTTGGTCTGGTGTGTATATCCGTTGCTGCGGGGGTTGCTACTGGCGGTTTCGCTCTTACAGCGAGTCCCTTTTTCAAACGCCAAAAAGGAACCAAAAGGCTTTGCCCCTGGCGTACGGCACCTCGCTGAGGCTCAGTGTTCCCTCGCTACGGTGTCCATCCGGGGGCATCGCCTACGGCTTGCTTCGCTGCACCTCCTCTCGATGTATGCGGCTACGCCGCACGGCGCTGCGCGCCTACCCCCGGATGAACACCTCCGCTCGGCCTGCCGATGGGGCAAAAAATCAAAAGCCAAAGCCAAAGCCAAAGCCAGAGCCAGAGCCAGAGCCAGAGCCAGAGCCAGAGCCAGAGCCAGAGCAGATCAAAAGATCGCAGCCTTCGGCAGCTCCTACATGATTTATCGGCTGTGCTTTTTGTGGGGGCTGCACTCGCTGGCGATAGCAGGCTGGCAACCTACCAATCTTTCGATGCAATCTTCTGTAGGAGCTGCCGCAGGCTGCGATCTTTTGATCTTGCTCTTAAAAAGATCGCAGCCTGCGGGGGATGGTATGGCTGGGAGAAGTGGGTCGGCTGTCAGGCCGCCTTCGCGAGCAAGCTTTGCTCCTACGAATCAACAGCTAAACGCGCACCGCTTTTGCCTTTCACCACTCAACAGGATGAGCGTTAGCTCGGCTGCGCTTTTGATCTGTAAGGCGACGTCGGAAGGCTGAGTGGAGGGATTGATCCGGGGGTGGGAGCGCAGCGACCGTTTGGCGCAGCCAAACACAGCGAGAGGAGGTGCAGCGAAGCAAACCGTAGGCGCTGCGCCCGGATCGATC